>JAPULD010000526.1 GCA_027295365.1 Planctomycetota bacterium | reverse complement strand
CAAAGGCAAGCGTTTCTCGTTGCCTTATGCCCGGAACCTGATGCACCAGCCCTTGTTGAGCGGCATCATGGAAGGTCAGGCGACGGACCTGGAGATCGAAGCCAAGGAGATGCTTCGCATCCGTGAAATGCTGTACAACATCTATTCCGAGGCCACGGGTCAGACGTATGAGAGGATCGCCTCGGACTGCGAACGCAACCTGTGGCTCAGTTCCGACGAGATGGTGGACTATGGGTTGTGCGATTCGATCCTCGAACGCCTACCCGAGAACAAGGACAAGAAGGACTGATTCGTCTTTTTTACCAGCACTTGAAAAGGAACGGGCCTCGGGCTCGTTCCTTTTTTTTAGACCCTCGAACAAGGGGCTAGAATGCATCGCCCCCTGGACTCCTGAAACTCCGGATCGCTCCATGATCATGAAGCCTGTGCATTCCGATCCATCGTCAACGCTGGTCGTATCCCGATCGGATGTTCGTCGCCGGGGCAGCTCCGCGTTCTCGGTCATCCTGGCTTGCACGATCATCGTGGCCTTGATTGCCGCGGGTCTCTGGCTCGCTTCGCGATACGCCAAACAGGTCATCGAAGAGAGCCGCGTCCAGACGGGTGCAAAGCGACTCCAGGTTGAAGATGCGTTTCGACAAGGCATGATGGAGGCCGAAGCTGAAGAGGCGGAGCTTGATGACGAGCCGGTCACGACTCCAGTGCAGGAAGAGCACAACTCGGTATCAAGCGAAATCGTGAACTGGATGCGCCTCGTGAATTCGTTTCTCGCGCAAGAAGTGCTGGCCGGAGCGACAAACACGAAAGACGGCTCACCCACCATGTCCCAGACGCTGGATCGGGCCAGCGCACGTCTGGAGGAGAACGATTCCTATCCGCCAGCCGTCGAGGCGGCGATCCACACGTTGCTCGCTCATTCCTATCTGAATCTGGATCGAACCGATGACGCCCTGGCCCACGCCCAGATGGCCATGGACATCCTTCGCCTCGCCTATGGACAAGTGCATGACTACAGCCGCCAGGCGCAGCGCAATCTGGGGGCCATCCGCTTGCACCAGCATCGGTTTGACGAAGCGATGATGGATCTTCAGACGCTCTACGAGATGCGACTGGCGGCGTTGGGCCCTGATGATCCCCTCAGCGCAGCCACGATGAGAATGCTTCGAATGTTGAGGCTCTATGAAGCCGATCTGATGGGGAACGACGACCATGACTCATGGCCCGGCGAGATTCGAAATCTTCTTGAGGATCTCCCTGACTGTTGCCGCTTCGGACCTCTAGAATTCTGATGTGATGCGAATGGATACTCTTCGAATCGGGTTGATCACGATCTCGTTCATGACTCTCGCGAGCATGATTGGTTGCAATAGCGGCAAGGTGTCCCTTGCAAATGACGCCTTGAGGCTGCGCGTGATCGAGCTGGAGCGGGAGAACGAACAGCTTCACAGCCGCGAGGTGGAGTTGAAGACTGAACTGGCCATGGATAGCCTGCGCGACGAATCGCTTTCGAGTGAGATTCGCCAGAGCATCCCCCACGTCACGGACATCCACATCGGAAGGCTCAGCCATGCCCGGGACCTCGACGACGATGGCATCCCCGACGTGGTCGTACTCTATCTGACCACGACCGACGGATTTGGCCGATTTGTCCAGGCGGTGGGCCAGCTCTCCGTCCATGCCGTGATGTTCCCCCCCGGGGAAAACGCCCTCACCGTGGGGATTCTGGTACTTGAACCGACTCAGTTCCGCATGGCCTACCGGGCCAGCCTGACCGGGACGCATTACACGATCGAACTGCCGATCGAGCTTGAATCCCCGCTCCTGGCCCCATCGCTGGTGGTCAATGTCCAGTACCTGGATGGCCAGACGGGAAAAATCAGGTCCGCAGAAAAGGAAATCCCGTTCCATCGCTAAGAGGTGGCAGCGCGGATTTTGTCTCGACTATACTTGGGCCATGCGGAGACGGATCGTCATCACCCTGCTTCTGATCACGGGCATCAGCCTGGGCGGTTGCTCACGATCGCTGTTTGCCGACAATCGAACCGACAAAACCCAGTTCGATACCTTCGACCGCATGCAGGGCGATTACCGTCCGCAGACAGTTCCGGATGTCTTCGGCACACCCCAGCCGGCGCTTCGCGCACGACTTGGCGGACGCGATTAGCTCGACATCGGACCTTGTTGCTCGTCCGATATCTTCTGAACCGACAGGTTCTCCGGGTGGAAAACTTTCAATGTGAATGCTTCGCGCGTGATCTGTCCGATAGATCTTGTACCGTCTCCAGAAGATACACGTGACCAGAGCAAGGACCGCTCCAACTCGTACCACGCACCCGACGAAACGCACAAGCATCGTCTGGATGTCGTTCTTCGCTGCCATGACCATCGTCACGGGGCTCCTGATGCTGAAGGAGAGTTCCTCCTCAGGTCAAGGCTATCTCGTGGCGGCAAACCTCAGCATGCTCAATGACACGCAGGCGGGTGATGGAATCCTCCAGACAAGCGTCCCGTTGGATCTGGAACGCTGGTCGGGCATCGTGATCCATCATTCCAGTGAACCGGCCGGGGATCCGGAATCCATGCGTAGGCTTCATGAAAGCCAGGGATTGCAAGGTCTGGGCTATCACTTCCTCATTGGCAATGGAAATGGCCTTGGCGATGGCGTCATCCACGTGGGATATCGCTGGAATGAGCAGCTGCCAGGGGCTCATGTGGCTGGCCCCATGGGCACCTTGCACAATCACCACTCGATCGGGATCTGCCTGATCGGGAATGGCGATCGAAGGGCGTTCACCGAGGCCCAGATGGCCCGGCTTATCAACCTTATCCAGCGATTGCAGCGGGAATTGAATATCCCGGCCGATCAGATCCACCTCAGCCGAAATCTGACTGAAGGAACGACCAGTCCGGGGCGTTTTTTCTCCACGGCACAGCTTTCCGAGCAGCTGGTGGTTCAGCCGCGTTGATCGCAGGCCCCTCACCCACTATTCTTACCGGTCCCAGAGCGGGTATGATCCCCGCCAGCCTCCGTAAGTTCATGCCTTTTCTGGCTTTCCGACACGCCAAATCGTGTCGATACACCGAAAACCAGGATCTGGCCTGGCGACCGGATTCCGACCTTGATTCGAGGTCCATTTCAGACGGATTGATATGTCCAGCGGAAAGACGTTCAACAGCTATCAGGTTCTGGCCAAGGTGGGCGAAGGTGCCGCCTCTGAGCTGTACTCTGTTTTTGACAAGAAAACCCGCCATGTCTGGGCTCTCAAGCATGTCATCAAGCATGAGGAGAAGGACCAGCGGTTCATCGACCAGGTTGAAAATGAGTTTGCGGTGGGTGCCAAGCTTGATCACCCCACGATTCGTGGCATGGAAAAACTGGTCAAGCATCGCAAGCTGTTCAAGCTCAATGCCATCTCACTGATCATGGAATTGGTGGATGGGCAGCCCCTGGACAAACGATTGCCCCGGAATCACCTTCAAGCGGTGAAAATCTTCAAGCAGATCGCTGATGGCCTGCATCACATGCATTCCCGTGGCTACATCCATGCCGACATCAAGCCCAGCAATGTCTTGGTCAGCGAAACCGGCAAGGTCAAGATCATCGATCTTGGGCAAGGCTGTCCGATCGGAACCGTCAAGAAGCGAATCCAGGGGACTCCCGGGTACATGGCCCCCGAACAGGCCCATCGGCAGGCGATTACGCCACAAACCGATATCTACAACTTCGGGGCCACGATGTATTGGGTGCTGGTTCGAGAGTTGATCCCGACCGTGATGCCTCCCAAGGATGACAACACCAGTGTCTTCTCGGGGGCCATTGATGCGGATCTTGTCGAAGCTCCGGTCCCACCCCATGCGAAGAATCCTCGCATCCATCCGCTTCTCTCCAAGCAGATCCTGGATTGCGTGGCATTGCATCCGGATGACCGCCCGGAATCGATGGAGATCATCTGCAATCGCCTGGAATTGATTGCCGACCTGCTGGAACACCCACCCCAGCCACCTCCCCCCCAGGTGAACGACGAAACGGTCTTTTGACCCATCCTGTCGGGTTGTTTCGAGTCACTACACGAAACATCGTAAATTCCCAATAATCCCACTATGCCCCATGAACTCAGGCCATCGACCGTCATCCGAACGTGTCCATGTTGTGGTCTCGCGCAATACGTCCATCAGGCACCGAAAGGCCTGTACGCCTGTTGCCTTCGATGTGGCCTTCGTCTTTCTTCGCGATTTTCGATGCTTCGAAGCAACAGCCGCACCGCTGCAGTGGCGCTGGCCGCGCTGATTCTCTATCCCCTGGCCGTGACGCTGCCCATGCTCGAGATCGAGCAGTTCGGTCACTACCGAACCGCCAGCATCGTGCAAGGTGTCATCGAATTGCTCTCGCGAGGGCAGTTGATTGTGGGGCTCGTGGTCTTGCTGTGTTCGATCGTCTTGCCTTTGGGCAAGTTGGCCGCACTGTTGACGTTGTCATTGGGCGGATTTGGTTTAGGTCATCGTCATCAGGCAATGACATTTCGAATCGTCGAATTCACGGGGCGATGGGGCATGCTCGACGTCCTGCTGGTGGCGATCCTCGTGGCCATTCTCAAATTAGGCGACATGGTCGATGTGCAAGCCGGGCCTGCAGCCTTGGCGTTCACGATGTGCGTCGTCTTGAGCCTCTGTGCGACGGCGCTCTTTGATCCACATGGATTGTGGCCATCGAGCGAGAACCGGGAGACACAAGATGCCAGAAGCTGATGCTCCATCAGAACACGATGTGAAGGCCATACCTCATGCGACCTATCGCAATGAACGTCGCATCTCCCTGGCATGGATCATTCCCCTTGTGGCCCTGTTCCTGGCCAGCGGGATGGGATGGCGAGCGTGGCAGACGCGTGGCGTGATCATCACGGTGAGACTCCCCGAAGGCCACAGCCTGAAACCCGGGGATGAGGTGCGCTACAAGGGGATCACCATTGGAGAGATACGCGACATCACGCTCACCAATGATTTGCAGGGAATTCTCATCACTGCGCGTTTGCGCCAGGAGGCGGAGCGCATCGCTCGTTCGGGAAGTCGCTTCTGGGTCGTCAGGCCCCAGCTTCGATTGACCAGTGTGGAAGGATTGGAGACGTTGATCGGCCCGCGCTATCTCGCGGCCCTCCCGGGACACGAGCAATCACTTCCCTGGCGGGACTTCATAGGCTTGTCGGATCCACCAGTCGTGGCGGAAATGATCCCGGGCGATCTGGAAGTCGTGGTGGAAGCCGAAACCAAGGGAACACTGCGCCCCGGAACCCCGATCACCTATCGGCAGATCCCGATCGGGTCGGTCTTGTCGGTTGGCCTGGCCAGCGATGGAGGCGGCATCGAAGCCAGGCTGCATATTCAAAAGGCGTACACCTCTCTCATCCGTGAGCACACGCGATTCTGGGACGCGGGGGGTTTTCAGGCCAACGTCGGACTGACCGGATTCTCAATCAAAGTCGAGTCGCTTGAAGCCGCGTTGCAGGGCTCCATCGCCATCGCTACGCCCCCCGAAGATCTCGCCGGTGAGAACGTTCGCACGGGTCATCGATACATCTTGCACAAGGAACCAAAGAAGGACTGGCTGGAGTGGAAGCCCCTTATTGCGATCGGCAATTCTCTCCTGCCGCCCGGCGCGCCGATGCCCACCCCGCTCCGAGCCCGCATCGGATGGACGCAAGGACGCATACTCCGAAATCAAGAGACCCGATACGGCTGGGTCCTGCAAACGGATCAAGGGCTCCTGGGCCCCGCCAACCTTTTGAAACCCGATGAGAAAGCCGATCGTGAAACCGTCGTGCTGGAAGTCGAAGGCGTCATTATTCCGTTGAATGATGAACCACGTTGGACCGATGGCGTACTGACGCTGTATACCGAAAGCGTCACGCCATACCAATGGCTGAGCTCGCTCATTTCACATCCTGCCCAACCCATGGACTGCATCGTCATCAGTGATCCCGCCCTCGACCCCCTGCCCCTGGCGGCTTCGAGATTGCACGATCAGGGACAACACTGGGACGTTGATCAATCGCTTTCAATCGATCCATCCTGGCATGGCGCGGCAGTCGTCTCCCGTGAGAATGGTCACGTCGTCGGACTGCTCATCGTCGATGACTCATCGGCGCGGGTCGCGCTTCTCCCTGACACGATCAAGTGAATCGATCAACTGGCCGGCATATTGGACAAATGCACATCCATCTGAGGGTAGGGAATTCCGATCTTGGCCTGATCGAGCGACATTTTGACGGCCCGGAGCAGGTTTTCCCGAACCGTCCAATAGTCCGCCGCATCAACCCACACGCGAACGACCCAATCAACTGAAGAAGCACCCAATCCAGTGAGTGCCACTTTCGATTCGGGTTCATCCAGAATGTGATCCACCAATCCGATTGCATCGGCAAGCACTTCACGCGTTCGATCGAGATCAGCACTGTAATCGACACCCACACTGACATCCACGCGCCGGGTGTCGTGGAAGGAGATGTTCTCGATGATGTTGCCGAACACATTGCTGTTGGGCACGATGATGCGTCGATTGTCAGAGGTATCAAGAGCCGTGGCCAGGATGCCAATCTCAAAGACCGTGCCTCTTTGACCGCCCACATCAACGAAATCCCCAACCTTAAAGGGGCGAAAGATCAGCAACATCATTCCCGCGGCGAAGTTCGACAACGAACCTTGAAACGCCAGACCAATGGCGAACCCGCAGGCCGCGATCAAGGCGGCGAAACTGGTCATCTCAATTCCGAAACGACTCAGACACCCCAACATGACAAAGAGAAGGATTGCGTATTTCACGGCCTTCCCGGCAAATCGGGTCAGGGTCAAGTCAACTTTCGCCTTGGTGAGCGTGCGTTGCGTCAACCGAGCAAGCCACATCGAGGAGATCCACCCGAAGAAAAGAAACACGACCACAACCATAAGCGTGGTCAACTGCGGGGCCAGCTTTTCGACGTAATACTCGATATTGGAAACGGCGCTCTCCGTGATTGACGGATCGACTACATTGTTCTGCATGACGAATCTCCTGGCTCGGGACCGGAGACACTCCCGAGTCTCCCGATCATCTCGAATTCTACCAACGGTGGTAGTCTACTTAGAAAACGAATTTGAGACCGACGAAGGCCCGCGTGTCGTTCTTGTCCACACCCAAGTCAACCTCCGATTGGTATTCGTGGGTGACCCCGGCCGTCAGGCTCATGCTCAGGGCTTCGTCCATGAGCACCGACCAACTGGCGGTGGACAGGGTGCGAAACTCGCCATGGTCATCCAGGTCGGGATAGATGGTGGTGTCGGCCGTGATGCTTTGCTTGTCGCTGATGGTCCAGTCCAGCGACATGCCCACCAGAAGTTCGGGGCGAATGTTGTCGTCGTCGGATTTCCATTCCTTGCTGCCACCCACACCGATCCGGGGAATCAGCTTGAAGTTCTCCTCGTTGATGGCGCGATACCCGACGCCGACGTGACCGGCAAGGCGGTAATCCCACGACTGGAATTCGTCGTAGTCGAACCGGCTTTGAATGAAGGTCAGCCAATTCGATTCGGGCTGGAGCCAGTCATGACGAATACCCGCGGTGAATCGATTGTCGGTCCGATCGCCGTTGGACAGGTCGAGGTAGTAGCTCAGGTCGATCTTCGTGATCTCCGAGACGGCGTCCCGCACCGAGTTGATGCCCATCGTGAGGCTCTGGGAATCGGTATTGCCCCACGAACCCGCCCCGCCCAAGGTGAAGCTCGACTTCCACACGGGCTTGGGGGACGAGAGCTCATCCGCTTCGGGCGCATCGGTCTGCTCCGCCTCGGCCGCCGCCTCTTCCGAGGCCTCGGCACCGGTCAGCTCCACCGCCTTCGCATCATGCTGCTGCTCGACCTCGGTTTCCGGGGAATCCGGGGGTTGCACAACGACGATCGAGTCGATGCGATCACGGCTGATCTCGATGCGACCCAATGCCTCATGCACCACGACGATGTGGTCGTCAAATTCCTCAATGATCTGTGCGTTGATGACATCACCACCGACGAGGGTGATGATCTCAGCCTGCGCCGAAATCGTCAGGAAGAGCACCAGCAGAGCCGAGGCCCCCACGGAATCGATGCCGAATCCACGGCCCGATGAATTTCTGAATGTCATTGAGATGTCCTTCCCACCTTACTCTTGTATGGCATTAAAAAATTTGAACCGGATCATAACGACTAATTAGCCCGGATCGAGAGGGTTTGGATTTTCGATGCCCCCAAATTTTTCTCGTTCGAGATACCCGATGCATGGCGTTTCTTATTTTCGACACCCCATTGAACCTTTCGCACCGATCAACCCGAAAATGAAACTCTCGGTATTTCCGATTCGCCTTCCAGATTCATGATTCAGGCAAATTCGAAATCTAACCTCTCCAAGGCAGGTGCATTATTATTCACTAATAATCAGTTTGTGCTGATTTCGATTGCTGGTTCGCATTGCGATCCACGCGCGAACCGCTTGAGCGTCGCGCGACACCGCTTCATCACTAGATACACATTTCAGTCGAGGGTCAACGTGCAAGACAACACTTGAGCACCACGCCTGATCGGAGTTTGTCCTGAATATGGAGTACTGAAAACAAACGTCACCCCGCTTTTCGGATTCGATCCCCAGCTTTCATCCGATCAACCAGATCATCATACCTGGCAATGGGCGTGTGAAAGGCAACGTCCACCAAGACCGAGGGGCTGCCGGGCATCGGTTGCACCTTCACGATGCGCACGAGATCGGCAACCTTTCCAACCGGTTCCGGCAACTCCGTCTTGAGATATACATTCTGCCCCACCTGCAGTTTGTTCGAGGCGTTGTGGCATCGCAAGCGCGCCTTGTGTCGTTTCAGGTCAACCGTGATCCCATGGATGGGCGAGCGAAGCTCAAAGGCATTCAACTCAACGTCCTGATCCTTGAACAAGATTTCATTGACGCTGCGCACAAGAGGTTTCTCATCCCGAGTGAGTTCGGTCGGAAGTGAAAATCGATGGGTGTAGATCGTCTTGCGTTGCTCGTCCTGATACTTGTAGCGTCCCAGGCACGTGGTTTCCCCCATCAAGTGATCATCCTGAAGATACAGCCCCATGGAATACACGGCATTGGCCTTCAAGAGTCGAGCGGAATCAGCCGTGGCCTGGCCAACGACAAAATGATCCTCGCCAATCGAAGTGATCGACAACACGATCATCGGTACGTTGGACTGCACCGAGTTCCGGGCTCGAATCTCGAGCTTGGCGCCAGCGTCCATGGCCTCCCGAAAATGTCGGCGCACGATCGCGAGGCGGGCTTCATCACCCGAGAATCGCTGGCACAATGATTTGAACAGACCGGGCATGTACACTTCTTCCATCGACACGGAAGCGCCTTGGATTGAATGTTTGCCCCCAAGAAGGCGCAAGAGTTACCGGAGACCGATAATTGGGTCACTCCGGCTCAACCAAGCGTGAGGACGGTAATGTCCTTGTTGGTGTACACACAGATATCGCCTGCAATCTGCATGGATGCATCGCAGATTTCAGAAGCGCTCATCGACGTGTGCAGCAGAAGACTGCGCGCCGACGCCAAGGCGAATGTCCCTCCCGATCCGATAGCGCAGATGCCATCGGAAGGCTCGATCACGTCGCCCTGACCTGAAATCATCAGCGTCTTCTCCCGATCCGCCACGATGAGCAGCGATTCGAGTTGACGCATCGCCCGATCCATCCGCCATTGCTTGGCCAGCTCGATCGCCGCCTTCATGAGATTCGTGGGCGAATCCTTGAGCTTGGCCTCAAACCGTTCCAGCAACGCAAATGCATCGGCGGCCGACCCGGCGAAACCGACCAGGACCCCCGCCTTCTCCGCCCCGAGATCATCGAGTCGGCGCACCTTCACGGCATTGCTCTTGGCGATGGTCTGCCCCAGGCTGACTTGCCCATCCCCGGCGATGGCAACGTCAGATCCCTTGCGGATGGAGATGATCGTGGTGGCATGGAACGTCGTCACCCGATCAGTGTACCCGATCGCATGCCAATCGGGCGATTCGTTCATTCACCCGGAATCGGAATCATGTGTATACGTCCCCCCGTATCGCCAATCGCCAGCCACTGTCGATTCGGATCAATCGCCAGGGCGCTGATGAAAAGGTTTTCATCCAACTCGATCTCGATGGTCTCGCCAGTGAGCAGATCCCTCACTCGGGCCTCACGCCGCGTCGAGCACGCGAGGACAAGTCCCTTTGGATCAAAGGCCAGGGCAGTCATGCGCCCGCCGCACATCAGGAATCGTTGGGGCGGTTCAGCCGAATCAAGCAGCCACACCGCGGCATTCCCCCCCTGATCAATCGCGATGAGCTTCGTGTCCTCTTCAAGATAGCGAACGGCCACAATGGAATCGCCCAACGTATCGAGTCGCGCCTGGACCGTTCCATCGGAAGCGTCGAAAAGATACACCGTCCCACCATCGGACCCCGCGGCGAGTTGCCCCGAGGCATTGAAGGCCGTGGCGCCGAAATGCCCCGTGGTCCCCCGAGCCACGGTCTGCTGCCCCGTCTGCAGATCCATGATTCGCATCGTCAGGTCTTCAGAGCCGAATGCGATCATCAGACCAATCGGACTCAATGAGAATCCGCGAATGCGAGGGGAACCATGACGAACTTTTCCGTCCAGCGCGCCACTCGCGATGTCGAGCACGACGACCGATTGATCGTCGGCGGCCGTCACCAGTCGATCGCCCTCGGACGTGAATTCGAGATGCGCGACTTTCGCATCGTGATTGTCCGACATGAAGAGCACTTCACGTAGAGGGATATCCCAGAGCATGGCCGTGTAATCGTGGGATCCCGACGCGAGCTTGCTCCCGTCAAGGTTGAATCGAAGACTCGATATCCCGGAAGTGTGCTCACGAAGCATGAATGCGACACGATCATCAGACTGCCGAGTCCCGGCAGCCTGTTCGGCCGCGATTCGAGCGGCTTCCGAGGCACTGAACCGTTCTTCCAGGTCGGCAAGCTCCTGGTCCCTGTCCCGGGAGACCGATTGGAGATAAGAGGTAAAGGCCAAAGCGACGGTGCTCATGATGACCACCGACGCCGCGATGGTGATGAACATGGTTCGATGACGCAGGAAAAACAACCGACTGCGATACCCAACGCTCGCAGGCCGAGCGTGAATCGGTTTCCGAGCGAGAAATCGAACGAGATCGCGTCCGAGACTGCCCGCCGAGCGATACCGCCGCGTGCGATCCTTTTCCAGGGCCTTGAGAATGATCGTTTCGAGATCGCCCGCCAGTTCGGGTTTCAACTCGCTGGGTCGGGGCGGCGTGACATCACAGATCATCTGCACCGCGGTGTAAACCGGCATGCCTTCGAGATTGTAACAATGTCTCCCCGTCAACAGCTTGTACATCAACACGCCCATCGCGTAGACGTCGCATCGCGCATCAATGTCGATGGGCGATGCGTTCACCTGCTCGGGGCTCATGTATTGAATGGTGCCGACGAGTCGCCCCGCCTCGGTCTGGATGGTCTGCGAAGTCACATCCAGTTCCAACGCCCGGGCGACGCCGAAATCAATCACCTTCGGCATCCCGGTCGAATCGATGAGGATGTTGCTGGGCTTGAGGTCGCGATGGACGATCTTGTGCCGATGTCCATGCTCGATGGCGGCGCACACCTTGACGAAGAGCCTCAATCGATCGTCAATGCTGAGGTTCTTGTCGATGGCGTACTGGATGATGGTCTTCGCCGCAGGAATGTACTCCATGACGAAGTAAGGAATGCTCCCGCCTCCATCAGGGTTTTCATGCGTCCCGGCGTCGAAGACCTGGGCGATGCAAGGATGATTGAGCTTGCCCAGAATCTCCACTTCACGCTTGAATCGATGAATCGCGCGTTTGGCTTCGACCTCCGCCTTCATCAATTTCAAGGCCACGGGACGTCGGGGTTGTTTCTGCAGCGCCGCGTAGACGACGGACATCCCCCCCGTGCCGAGCACGCGGGTGATTTGATAGCCGCCAATCATCTTTGGCAGTGGACGACCTTGGCCATCACGGGGCGCGGCATAGTCGGGTGATATCTCCGGATCGCTGGGCGGCTCCTGACCCGCCTTGTCCCCCGTGAGGTCATTGTCAAACTGAGTCGGCTCGTCTGGCCTCACCTGCCCCAGATTCTGATCCTTACTCGTCGGCGCATCGTCCGAACCAGAGTTCGCATCATCGTTTGGCGTCTTTGGGTGTGACTCGTCGGTCATAGTCTGGCGATCCTCCCGGGTGGGGGCTCCCTACACCATACTCGGAAGGACGGGAGGGGGAAATGGTCACGCCAGATCGTACGACTCGCGGGGAGCGATTTGAAGTCTCAAGTGATTTTCATTTCGCATACCCCTCGAATCCCATGAAATGCAACGACTCGTAGGGCTCATCGCCAACGACCCAACTTTCGTGACCCGGAGCCACGTAGACGAGATCACCCGACTCCATGATTCTTGTCTCCCTTGTCGAGTCCATCTTCACGGCACAGCGACCCTTGATCACCAGCACGACGTGTTCGTGAGGACAGGTAGGCGGATCATCGGACCCTCTCGCATGCTCGCTCCAGTTCCAACCCGGTTCGTAGACCGCTCTGCCGATCGACACGCTACCCACTTCAAGCACTTCGAAGAATCCCTTTTCGAATTCGCGACGATCACCTTCGCCTCGATCGAACCGTTTGATGATGAGATCGGTGTCCATGACGAAGTGTACGATTGCGCTGGGTCCAATAGAGAATGATGGCTTGACCTGCATGGACGCGACAAGGTTCGCTTATGAATCAACGGAAATTCGTCACACGCGTTCACGTCGTGCAGATGCTGCGTCGGGCGGTGATCTCCAACCCCAAGGTCCACCCCACGACTCCCACCGCCAGGAGGATCGCGATGTCCCCGAACACGAGCGAGCCACTTTTGAGGATGATCGCGGGTTGGTAGTAGTTCAGGACGCTGAGCACGGCGAAGGGTTCCGCCGGCGGCCAGAACTGGGCCAGAAAGTTGATCAGGAATGAGCACAGCACGAGGCCGAAAATGATCGCGATGGCCTTGCCTCGTCGTTCGCACATCGACGAGCACAGAAACGCCAGTCCCCCGACCGCGATGTACACGCAGAACAGATTCATCAGGACTCGGATAATACTCATGAACGCAGGACGATTTTCCGTGGGCATGTCGATCGAGCCGAGGGTATAGCCGATCGTGCCAAAGCCGAAGATGACCAACCCGCTGGCCAGCCAGCCAATGGTGTGTGCGAAATAGACTTGCCGTCTCGACACGGGAAGTCCGAGCAGGATATCGATCGTGCCGCGGTCAATCTCGCCCGCGGGAAAACGGGTGCAGAAGATGATTTCGTGCGCCCACAGCAAGGTCAGTACGACGGGGTGGACCCAGACGAATGCCTGCATGATCTGGGCCGTGATCTCACCTTCGAGTTCGATCCCGAGCAGGGCCCCCAGGAAATCCTTGATGAATGGCAGGCGATCCAGCATGTCACCCATCTGCTCAAGCAACAGGGGAAGGATCATGTTCAACAGGATCTCGACGATCAGAAAAGCGATGCTGAACAGCAACGTGGCCAGCCAGGCCTCGCGAAAGATTTTCATGAGGATTCCGCGCATCAGAGGGTACCCTCCGAAGTTCGGTAGTGGGCATGAAACAGCGTCTCGAGATCGGGCGGACCGATGGTGAGATCACGAATCGACTGCCCCGCCAACCACTGCATCAACCGGCCCGCCTCGCCATCCAATTCCGCATGCCATCGATCGCCCTCCCGTTTTATGAGGGTCAGGAATTCAGGCGGATCAAGCCCCCGGACAGCCTCGCCGTCGGTGAATCGAATCGTGACTTTGCGCCGCGCCTTCTTCCTCATGTCATCCAGGGTTTCGTCCGCCACGATTCGCCCTTCGCGCACGATCGCCACTCGATCGCACAACTGCTCGACTTCGTTGAGCGTATGGCTGGAAAAGAAAACTGTGCTTCCCTTGTCGGCCCGATCTCTCAACTCCTGGGCCAGGCTGAGCTGGACCAGCGGATCGAGCCCGCTCGTCGGTTCATCGAGGATGATCAATCGCGGCGCGTGGGCGAGAACCATGATGATCGCCAGCTTCTGACGCATGCCGCGCGACATCTTTCTGGCTATGAGATCGGGTTCCAGGCTCAAACGTTCGGCAAGGGCAAGACCCGCATCCATCAGGTCCGCACCTCGCGCCGCCCCGACGAACGACAACGCCCGGCGTACCGTCAGCCAGGGGTACAGGCGAACGTCCCCCGGCAAGTAGCCAACTTCACGCTTGAGAATGTGGCTCTGCTTCCATGAATCATGACCAAAGACCAGTGCATCGCCTTGGGTTGGTTTCAGAAAGCCCAGCAACAGGCGAATGGTGGTGGACTTGCCGGCCCCGTTGGGGCCCAGGAAGCCGAATATCTCCCCTTCCGCGACGGAAAGATCAACGCGCTCGATTCCGACCCTGGGGCCGTACTGTTTGCCAAGCTGTCGTGTCTCGATAACCGGCATGAGGATGCTCGAATCGGGCTGAGGTTCAAGAACGTGAAGATTGTCCCTGATGTCATCACTCAAGTCGAACGAGCCTCCCGATCGGTTCAATAATTCGTATCATTCTCAAGGCAAATGGCGGCATGGAGGGCGAGATGATCCTGAACGTCCCCCGATGGATTCCAAAATGATCAAGCCCACCACGAAAATAAAGACTGCAAATACCGCGGGCATAAGCGACGAAGCAGTGCACGCCAAGACGGGGAAGACCTGGCCCCAATGGATCAAGACCCTTGACTCTCATGGCGCGATAAAGCTGACCCACAAGGAGATCGTCGCCATCGTCCATGACGAATACGACATCGGTCCCTGGTGGAGCCAGATGGTCACGGTGGGCTATGAACAGGGCAAGGGTCTGCGCGACATGCACGAGAAGTCGGGAGGGTTTGAAGTCAGCGTCAGCAAAACGATCACCACACCGATCGATGTGGCGTTCAAGGCATTCAAGAACCCCCGGACGCGAATTCGTTGGCTCGAATTGCCGAACGGGAAGGGCGAATTCGAAATTCGCAAGGCCACGACCGACAAGTCGATGCGGATCACGTGGGTGGATTGCGTCACCCACTTGAACATCAATTTCTGGGACAAGAGCGAGGCGAAATGCCAGGTGGTCGTGCAACACACAAAGCTCAAGACTGCCAAACAAACCGACAATCAGAAGGTGTATTGGAAAGAACAACTGGCAGGCCTCAAATCCATGCTTGAGAAGCAATGATTCAATCCCGGATCATCATTCCGGCACTGCGATTCAATTGCCTATATTCACATCATATTTGCAGCCATCGATCCAACCGCGTTTCTTTTCAAACTCTCGTTTCTTGTCCATGACTGATCCGTTATGGTGAAGTTTCAATAAAGACTCTGCTCACGCCGAGCAGGTCCCGAAAACAATTGAACCTCTTCAGGATGAACGCCACATGTTTCGTTTGGCCAACTCATTTCGTTTCATCACCTGCTTAGCCACACTTCTGATCGCCTTGCCGCTTATGGCTCAGGAAGAGCCGCCGGCGACTCCCGAAACCCCCGCGACAACGCAGGCCGAAGCGGCGGAACCGGTCGTCGAAGAAACTCCCAAAGGCCCCCAACCCATCCGTCCCGAGGACTACGCCAAATGGGAATCGCTTGGCTTCAGGACTGCCCTCTCTCCCAATGGCACTTGGCTGGCCTACTCGGTCAATCGCACGGATGGCGAAAACGAGCTTCGAATTCGCATGCTCGCCACCGATGAAACCAAGGCCGTCGAATACGGCAGCCGTCCCTCGTTTTCCAAGGACTCCAAGTGGCTGGCCTACAGCATCGGATACTCCGAAGAGCAGCGCGAGAAGATGCAGAAGTCAAAGAAGCCTGTGCAAAACAAGCTGGGGCTTCGCGATCTTTCCACGGGAGAGACCGAGGAGATAGACAACGTCCAGTCGTTTTCCTTCAGCGATGACGGGGCCTTTCTGGTCATGCGCCGCCACAAGGCCAAGGGCCAGGAACACGATGGCGTCAACCTCGTACTGCGTCACCTCGCCAGTGGCATCGACACGTCATTCGGCAACGTCGCCTCGTATTCGTTCAACGATGATGGCACGCTCCTGGCCATGATCATCGATCCCGCTGATGAAGTCGGGCGTGGCGTGCAGGTGTACGATGCCTCCAACGGAGCGCTCGGCACCCTTGATTCCGGGACGACGAAATACAACACCCTCACGTGGCGCGAAGATGCGGCGGATCTGGCCGTGCTCCGGGAAACGGCTCATGAAGACGATGAAGATCCCACCCATGTCGTCATTGCCTGGCGCGATGTCGATGCAAGGGTGGAGAATCGCAGCGAGTTTGATCCCCGCGAGGACGAAGCCTTCCCCGAAGATTTCCGGATCGTCGATTTTGCTTCCCTGAACTGGTCGGACGATGGCGAAGGGCTGTTCTTTGGCATCAAGGAGTGGGACAAGAAGCCCGCCGAGAAAACCGATGATGACGACGACGCTGAAAAAGACGAGTCGGAGAAACCAGAGAAACCCGACAAGGATAAGACTGACGATGGCGGCACCTCCTTGCGCGACTCCATCAAGGAGGCCTCGAACGTCGAAGTCTGGCACGCCGACGACGTCAACATCATTCCTCGGCAGAAGAAAACCGCGAATCGCGACAAGCGGGAAAATCACCTCGCCGCCTGGTGGCTGGACGATGGCTCATTCGTTCGATTGGGAAATGATCTCACGGAGAAGGTCGCCCTTCTGGAAGGCCAGCGCCGCGCCCTGGGACGCGATGAAACGCCCTATCTCGATGAGCAGAAGTTCGGCCCCACCCTCAGCGACGTCTACGTCATCGACACGACAACCGGCGAGCGCGTGAAGATCCTCGAAGCCAACAAGTTCCGCTTCACGGGTGACCCGACCGGCACGTCGTTCCTCTACGTCAAGGACAACAACCTCCACGCCTACAACCTGGACACCAACGAGGACACCAACCTCACGGGTGAGATCGATACGCACTTCATCAACCAGGAGATCAGCAACCTCACCGACGAGAAGCCGCCCTATGGCATCGCGGGCTGGATGGAGGATGGCTCCAGCGTCATACTTTATGATCGATACGACCTGTGGCAGTTCGCCCTTGATGGCAGCGAATCGAATCGACTCACGCAGGGAGCCGAGGATCGACTTCGGCATCGTTACGTGCGACTCGACAACGAGGAAGAGGAATTCATCGACCCCGCGCGACCCATGATCCTCAGTCTCTATGGCGACACGACCAAGAAGTCGGGTTACGCACGCATGACGATCGGCCAGCGTCCCGACACGCTCGTCTACGAAAACCAGAGCATTGGCCGCCTGATCAAGGCTGAAGACTCAGACGTCTACGCCTACGTCGCCCAGGACTTCGACGATTCGCCCGACATTTTCGTCGATGGCCCCGACCTCGACGCGATGCGTCAGGTTACCGAGACGAATCCATTCCAGAAGGATTACCTCTGGGGCACCTCGGAACTCATGACCTACACCACCGCCAATGGCGAGGAACTGCAGGGATCGATCTACTACCCCTCGAACTACGAGCCGGGCAAGCAGTATCCCATGATGGTCTACATCTACGAGATGCGTTCGCAGACCGTGCACAGCTACTCGACGCCCACGGAGCGTCATCCTTACAACCCTGCGGTCTACACCAGCCAGGGGTACTTCTGGTTCCAACCCGACATCACATATCGCCCCCAGAATCCCGGACTTTCCTCGGTTGAATGCGTCATCCCGGCGGTGGAAGCGATGATCGAAACGGGAATGATCGACAAGGACAAGATCGGCCTCGTGGGTCACTCCTGGGGGGCCTACCAGACCGCCTTCATTGTCACCCAGACGGATCTGTTCGCCGCGGGCGTAGCCGGCGCGCCGCTGACGAACATGATGAGCATGGCGGGCAGCATCTACTGGAACTCTGGGCAGACCGACGCTCACATCTTCCACGAGAGCCAAGGCAGAATGGACAAGCCTTTCTGGCGCGATGTGGACACCTACATCAAGAACTCCCCCATCTTCAACATCGACGCAATGAACACACCCCTGATGATCGCGTTCGGCACCGACGATGGTGCGGTCGACTTCAACCAGGGCGTCGAACTCTACAACGCGGCGAGACTCGTTGACAAGACCTTCGTCATGCTCGTCTACCCGGGCGAGAACCATGGCCTGCGTGTCAAGGAGAACCAGGTGGATTACCACTACCGAGTTCTGGAGTGGTTCAATCATTACGTCAAGGGCGAGGAACCGGCGAAGTGGATCACGGATGGCGTGCCTCATCTGGAGCGGCAGAAGGAGATCGAGGCGATGAAGAATGGGAAGAAGTAGTCTCCTTGAATAGAAGTCGGGAGTCTTATTTTTGGGTAGGTCAGCAGACAAATATTTCAACTGCACTCTTCCGACTCCTTTCCATTCTTTCGAAATACGAGACTTCTGTTAGATCATATTTTTCAAGAATTTCGCATACAAAATACGGCGCGATTCTGTATGCTTGTGAATATACATTTACGAGAGATGTCTATGGGAGTATTGCATACGGTTTAATTATCCGCATACAAGTGTAATGCTTCATCAGTTTACGAATCTCAGGAACACTCAACTTCTGAATGTTCACAGATAATGAAACCCTTCAAGGTGAAAGCGGAAATTGGCAACCAGGGCCGGGAAGCACAACAAGGATCAGAAGGAGGCCGCATGAGCGTTCAATCAACTTGTATCCGGGGCTCGGGGCTGCTTTTCATCGGGGTGTTGGCATTGGTTCCGATTGAAAATGGCGGGAACACCTATTGGCAGTATGATCCGGCAACGACGGGCGACTGGTTCGATGCGCCCAACTGGTCGGCGGGTTTTCCAGCCAGCAACAACGATCCAATCATCGAAAATGGAGGCACCGCCCACATCGGGGCCGGAGCTGCCGCGGGGAGAAATATCTTTATTGGCTTCAACGATGACGGCACGCTCGTTCATGACGGTGGGTCACTCACGGCGACAAACACTGTCATCATCGCTCAGACCGCCACTTTCACTGGCCAATACGACGTCAGCGGCGGCGCGCTCTTGACTTCCCCCTCGATCAGAATAGGTCAATACGGAGATGGCATCGTCAACATGAGCGGAGGCTTGCTCCAGCTCTCTGCAAGTATGACCGTTGGCAGCGACGGGAGCGGATGGTTCTACCAGACCGGCGGTGATGTGAATGTCATCGATGGCTGCTGCAGCGGGCACGTCGATGTCGCCTGGGGTGTCGGATCGTATGGCCGCTATGAACTCACGGGCCCCGCGACGTTGACGACGAATGTACTCTACGTAGGACAGAACGGGGTCGGCGAATTCCATCAGGATGGCGGGTTGGTGGACGCGGTCGAGACTGTTAAAATTGGTGTCGGCGCGGGATCCGACGGCACCTACACCCTGACCGGAGGCGGGCAGATTCTGTGCAAGCGCGTCTATATCGGGAACGACGGGAGCGATGGGGCCACGGGATTGTTCATCCATGAGGATGGCGACGTGGTGGCAAACAATACTGTTGGCATGTCCGGCAACGATTCAAATTCCACGTATCGAATGCAATCCGGAAGCCTGACCACCGTCAATATGTCTCTGGGCCGAAAGGGTGTCAGTCTGTTTGACCAGACGGGTGGGACCACCCTGGTGACTGATTATCTTTCGATGCGATCCGACACCGGCACCAGTTCGACCATTCTACTCTCAGGAGGCGTTCTCGA
>JAPULD010000525.1 GCA_027295365.1 Planctomycetota bacterium | reverse complement strand
CAAAACCCTTTCAGATCGATGAAGTGCTGGCCCGGGTAGAGGCGCAGCTCGATGCCCACGACCGGATTCGCGAGATGCAGGAAAAGGTCGAGCAGCTCAACGAGCAACTTGACGCTCGGAATGAAGAGGATGACGACGTGCCCCGGGCCGAGCGGGTTCGAGCCTTGATCGAGTCGGGGGAAACCGAAACCTGCGAGTTCAAGTCTACGATCAGGCGGAACCTGAAATCAGGCAAGAACGACAAGGCCATGGAGAAGGCGTGGCTCAAGACGATCGTGGCGTTGCTCAATTCAGAGGGCGGGACGTTGCTCATCGGGGTTGATGATGGGGGGGGAATTCTGGGGCTGGACGTCGATCAATTCAGCAACGACGATCATGCCCAACTGCACGTCAACAACTTGATCAGGAACCACATTGGCCCCGAATACGCCCAGTTCATTCGGATCGGCATCTGTGAATTGGATGAAAAGTCGGTGCTGACCTTTACGTGTTCACGCTCGGGGCCGCCTTCCTTTCTCAAGCTTGATGATGCCGAGGATGTCTATATCCGCATGGGTCCGGGAAGCCGCAAGCTGACGACGCGAGAGGCGATGGAATATTTCGAGGCCCGGGAATCAAAATAAACGAACGGGGATTGAATCAGGAATCCCGCTCCACCCGACCATCGTCCGTGTCGTCGGCACGATGGGTTTTGAGATGTTTGAAGAGGAATCGCATGTCAAAGAGTCCGCCGATGGTAAACCAGATGGTGACCATCAATGCGCCTCCCGTCAGAACCCAGGTCATGATTCTCCAGAACGAAAGCCACCAGTGATCTGTCACATCCACCTTCAGATTCCAAATTGACAAGACGATCAGGACGATCGTCCAGATCAGGGGCCAACCGACTGAGATGTATGCCACCCATCGATCACCTTTGGTGAATTCTCGATCGATACCTAGTCGTTCGAGCCATGTTTTGGGTTCGTCCATGTTGGGCACGGATTCACCTTCGATGGCGTATTGGCCTCGGTGCAGGAGGCGATCCATGTTCGTGACGTTCCGTGGTCCAAAAAGGGATACACCAACATACAGGCCGATGGCCGTCAGCATGGAATACAAGTTCATTTCCTGACCAGTAACGTCATCCCGAAGAAAAAGCAGAAGTCTTGCAAATGAATTTCCTTGTTCCATCAATGGTTCAAGTGAAGTCAGGTCGGCTTGTTTGACCACAACGCCTGTCACCGCAAGTATCGCACCGCTGATCATCGCCGCCCATGCCCCGTAGGCCGTTCCGCGTTTCCAATAGAGACCACCGATGATCGCCGCTCCGGCTCCGCCCACAAAAACCGCACTGGTAATAGAGAAGAACATCGCAATGTATTGCGTGGGGCGTATGAGGAGGCTGGCGATGAAAATAAAGATCGCCACGCCCAGGATCGAAAACCGAAGCATCCAGAGATGTTGCCGTGGTGAAAGCGGTTTTTTTCTGAAAGGCAGTACAACGTCCTGAATGAAAATTGATCCCCACGAATGCATGTAACTGTCGTTGGTGGAAATGAAGGCCGCCATCATCGCTGCGCAGACTAGTCCCAATAGCCCGGGGGGTAATAACAAGGCCAGAGCGAATGGTGTCCGCATGCGATTTTGCAGGGTGGCCAGCTCTCGGTCGGAATCGGCGGAGATGGAATCAAGCGATTGTTGTAACTCTGTGGCTTGGACTGCAAAATCGGGATGCTTTTGTAGCGTAATCACCGCAATGGGAACGATGATCGTGACCGTCAAGAGCAAACGCCATCGCCACCCCCAAAGCACGCCCGCCATCTTGGCTTCATGGGCATTGGCGGCACAACAGTTGTAGCCTTGGGTGCCTTGCCATGAGATGAAGCCGTAAAAAACAATGAACACCGCGATGAGATAGTAGGGGACATTGAAGTCCGCCTGCTTCTCCATGTGGAAGGGATTGACCAGCGATTTGCCTTCCGGGGCCTTGAGCATCGTCTCGGCGATCTGGTCCCATGAAAACGCCCAGCCCAGCAGGAACGCGATGAGGATGACGAACACAAGGTTGACGAATGCGCCTTGAATGAAGTCCGTCACCATGATGGCGATCTGGCCCCCCAGGAAAGTAAACACGATCGCCGTGCCGAGCATGAACAGCATGAGGCAGATGAAGGTGGAGCATTCAAATCCCAGAAACAGAAATGTCTCCGGAAAACCACACAAGGCCATGAAGAAGTGCGCCCCGACCTGGGGGTAAATTCCGAAATTGACGATACCCGCTATGAATGCCACCAGACCGGCGAACACGCGAAAATTGCGGCTGTAGCGCATTTCAAAAAACTGGGCCAGCGTCATCGCGCGGGTCTGACGGAATCGATAGATCGTCCAGCCTGAGAGAGCAATGACAATCAGAGCTGGTTCGGACAGAGAATCCCACCAGAAACCCGTAAAACCCGTCTCAAACCGCATTTCAAAATAATTGACGAGCGTTATAACCCCGACGCCGGCCATGGCATTCGCCATCGCGATGATGTAACGCCGGCCACATCGATTGGCCGCGAGAAATGCACTGACGGAATTCGTGTATCGAGCCGTGTAAGCCGCACCCATGAGGAGTGTGGCAAGCAGGCCGAAGACGATCACCCAGTCGATGGTGTGCATGTTCATCGCCGGGCCGCCTCGATCAGTTCGCGGATGGTGGTGGTTGCGAGTCCGATGCAGGTATCCGCGGCACCGTAGTACACTCGCACCAGGCTGTCGGGTTTCGCATACCCATCGTCGTCGAATTCTTCCACGATCAGGCCCGAGGGGAAGACGACGTTGGGGACCTGGCCCACCATTTCGTACATCTCCCGAGGTTCGAGAATATTGTCGGTGCCTCGGGCGATGACGTTGGTCGGGTCATCGAGATCAAGCAGCACGACCCCCGCCTGGTAAATGTTCGAACTGGCGAAATGGGTGGCGACGCCATGGTAGATGTGCAGCCAGCCTTCGCGGGTCTTGATGGGGGGAGGCCCCGAGCCGATGAGTTCATCCCAGTAGTGGAAACGGCCCTGCATCACATCGCCCACGACCCGCCATTCGACGAGGTCGTCTGATTCCGACAAGACGATGGCGTCTCCCGTCATGACCCCCGAGTCGAGGCGGGTCTGGTTGGGTCTCTCCAGCCTCTGGTATTTCCCATCTTGGCGTTCCGGAAACAGCACGCCGTTGCGCGAGTCGAGATCCCGCTGAAACGAGACCAGTTCGAGCCTCTCGAAATCGAGGGTCCTGGCGATGCCGAGCCGGCAACCGACCTCGGTGTCCGCGGCGAAGACGATGAAGACTTCTTCACCAATCCTAGTCAGGCGAGGATCATAGATGTGGTAGATCTTCAAGCCGATCTCGTCGATCCCTTCGATCTCCAGAATTCGAGGCTGGACCTGAAACGAGACGCCATCATCACTCTCGGCGAGCATGAACAGGGTCTCGCGGCCCCGGGTCTGGACTCGCAAAAGGAGAAGGTATCGATCATCCAGCTTGATTGCCCCGGGATTGAAGACCGAGCTGACATCCTTCACGCGCGGCGGAACATCCGGGATGTCGGCGCGGGTCAGGATCGGATTGGCATGGCTGCGTCGCACAGCGGGACTTATAGCAGATGATGGAATCCCGGGCGAAGACGAGTGGATCACTGCCTTCAGAGGAACAAGATGATTCCCAGGAATGCGAGGCAATAGCACGCCGTGATGATCACGATGGAGAGCATGCCGAGGGTGATGAACGGCTTGTTCTTGACGTCGAGCAGGCGCCGGGTCACATCGACGACAAATCCCATTTTTCGTCCCAGATAGGCCATGAACCCGGCCAGAATGTAGAGCCAGATCCAGATGGAGGTGAAGAAGGTCGAATAGAACCAGATGCCAGGTGAGCTGAAGCCCTGAAGATCCGATTTCATGGGGAAGATGAAGAGTGCGAGATATTCGAAGGTGCCGTATTCCCGGCTGTAGTTCGTGAACAGGTCGAACAGGAGCCAGGCGGCGATTCCGATGAGAGCGGTGCAGACGATATCGAAGCCGACCAAAGCCATCTGTATTCGCAGGGAGGGGGAATCCGGGAGCCATCGAAGCACGAATCGAGTTTCAAGCAGTGAGAGGTAATCGGGAAGGACGTTAAGGACCAGGGACAGGAAAAGGATCATGTAGACATTTTCAAATCGACTGCTCGTTCTCAGAAGCCTTTCGAATTCTTCCGGTCGAATCGCCCCCCAGACAAACGTGATAATCACCACGGCCAGGATCGAAGCGATCGAGGACATACGGAAGCACTTGACACTCAGATGCCGGTTGCCGAAGACGGCGTCAAAGGCCGCGCAGAACGACGCCGGCCAATGGGAAATGCCACGAAGATCGACGCTGCACAGCCAATTGGATGTGAGTTGCTTGGCTTCGGCCGAAGCGGCCTTTTCAACACGCTCAAAGAGCTTCCAGATCCCGCCGGTCAGGAAAAACCAGGAGCTGATGATCAGCGTGATTCGAGTTGCCGTGAGTTCATCCATTATTTCGAGAGGAGACTCATCTCTGTAGGGATCGAGGCGATGACGACCGACCTCCGGCGCGACTCGCTGATGCGAATGTCTCACGAAGTGTGATCGCCCGGGATCAAAAGTCAGAATATCCGAAACACCCGAAGACCCCGGCCCGCCTCGAAAGGAAAGTGCCTTCGCGCTGGAGAAGAAGTATATCCAGGCCGTGGCGGGAATGCGACCCATCCGAGATCGCCGCTCCACGGGCCCTCCTTGGACCTGAAATCATCGAAATTCCGATTGACGAATTCACCGAGACGTGGAAGAGTGGCTCCCATGAACTTACCCATCATCTCAGAGGACATCACATGAAACCGATCGCATCTCGCATCCGCCATGTCGCCTTTGGGTGTTCCATGTTGCTGATGTCGATGGTGCCGGCGAATCCTGCCGGTTGTGCAACGGAGACGCCTCGCCAGGATTCGCTTGCGCGACAAAACGAACGCATGGCATGGTGGCGCGAGGCTCGATTCGGCATGTTCATTCACTGGGGTCTGTATGCGATTCCCGCCGGGACCTGGAACGGCGAGTCGGCGCCGGGGACGGGTGAATGGATCATGCGCAACGCGAAGATCCCCGTCGCGGACTACGAGAAGCTTCTCGGCCAGTTCGACCCCGTGCAGTTCAACGCGATGCAGTGGGCGCGTCTCGCCCGCGAGGCGCGAATGAACTACGTGGTGATCACCACCAAGCACCACGACGGGTTCTGCCTGTTCGACTCAAAGGAGACCGAGTACGACG
>JAPULD010000524.1 GCA_027295365.1 Planctomycetota bacterium | reverse complement strand
TTCATCAGACACCCAGGCGGCCTGGAAGGGGTTGTTCCCCTCGACGGCCCCGTTGGAGTCGTTGTAGATCGCCTCGCCGGGCCGAGCCAGCAAACGAGCGGCGGCATTGTCATCGCTCAGGATCAGGTAGGAATCCGCCTCGGAACATTGCAGCGCAATCCGCACCGCCATCTGTCCCATCGTGCTGCGGGCGAGACTGTACGCACCGCCCAACGTCTGCGATCCAAGCAAGACGTGGATACCGAACGCGCGACCCTGGCGGACCAGTCGGTCCATCAGCAACGATGCGTCCTGGGCCACCTTGTCGTCTTCGATAAAGAATTCCTGAAATTCGTCGATGATCAGCATGATGCGTGGCATCGGCGTGTCGGGTTTGAGACGCCTGAATCCCTCCAGCCCCTGCACTTGCAAGTCTCGGTAGAGCTTGCCGCGCTGCCTGAGTTCCGCATCGACGCGTTGCAGGACGCTGAGCCCGAATTCCCGATCGCTTTCGATCGCGATCACCCGGGCATGAGGCAGTCCGTACCGGGCATATGACTTGAACTCGACGCCCTTCTTGAAGTCGACCAGATAGAATTCCACTTCATCGGGGCTGCACCAGAGCGCAAGGTTGGTGATCAAAGCATGCAGAAGGGTGGACTTGCCCGAGCCGGTCTTGCCTGCGATCAGCACGTGCTGCGAAGTGCCATGCCCGAGTTCCAACGATTGAAGCTTGGTGGCGCCGGCACGTCCGAGCGGAACGGAGATTTCCGACGCGGTGTTGCGCGACCAGATTTCATCTTCCTTGGGCGCGATGACATGGAACGGCACCTCGACCCGGCTCGTGTCCTTGGAAGCCTGACCGACCCGCTTGAGAATTTCGGTCAAGAATCCCTCTTCAGGGGGCTGGTCCAGGGTCAATGGGAATGGCCCGTAGTCTTCATCCTTCCAGACGTACCGACCATCTTCATATGACAATTCCAGGCAGTGCTGCTTCAAGTCAGACAGCTCAAGTCCCTCGGGCAGTTTCTGACGCGTGTCCATCCCGATGAGCGTATAGAGGCCACAGCGTGGCCCGCTGTTGATGATGCTCGCCAGTCGTCGCGCAGCGATCTCCGTGAAATTCGAGGGCAAATCGCACACCACCAGGAAGCGATAGGGTTCGGCAATCTCCCCCGCCTTTTCGTTGTACTCGGCGATCGTCTCGAACTCGTTGCGCAGATATTTCTGAATCACGTTCTCGATGTGTTCGGTGAGATCCGCCAGACGCTGCTCGATGTGCCTTTGCTCCGTCCAGATACGACTGGTCACGAGTTGCTCGTCGAAATCGGCCAGATGCATGAATCCGGCAAAACTCTCGCCCAGACCGACGGGATCGATGATGGTGAAGCGCGTCTTGCCGGGAGGCAGCCCCGTCAACAGCCTCAACATGATCTGCTGCAACGTCTTGACCGCCTGCTCCCGGCCTTCGTCACCGTACTGAAGCAAGAGCGAACAGTCGCGCGGGAAGACCAGGGCCGCAGGCAGATCGATCAATGCAGGGGACTCGATTTTGAGTCGCTCGTCCCGGGGCATTCCACCTTCCAGTTCGTTCCGGTCGATGGCGATATTGCCAAACCGGATGGCCGGTGCCTTGACCAGAGGCGGCTTCCAGTCCGTCCACTTCGGGTCGGTCCAGGGCATGAACAAGTGATCATTCTCGCGCCGAAGATCTTCGACGGTGGTCAGGACCTGCTTCATACCGCTGAACCAGCGCGTCTCGAGGTCGCTCCAGGCCGTTTGATAATGTTCCTCCACGTCCTTCTTGCGTTGCTCATAGTTGGTCGTGATCTCGACGACGTTCGCATCGAGGTATGTGCAGACCCGCTCCGCCTTGCTTGCATATTGACGTTCCAGGTCGTCAAGCTGGGTCTTGAGACGTTTCTCGAGGATGTCCTTTCGTTTCACAAACGCATCCGCCAGATCCTTGAGTCGAACGTCACGCCGCTTGGTCACTTCGTCATGAATAGGCTGATAGGACTCATCAGCTTTGCGCACCTCGTTATCCCGGGTTTCCAGCAATTCTGCAGCATCGAGGTCTCGCTTTATTTCGGACAATCGTTCGATCTTGCGTTGTAGCAGGCGGACTTCAAGGAGACGTTCATGCATGGCCGAGAGCATGGACAAAGAACGATTCCTCGTCATGATCCAGACGATCACGAGCAGCACGACTGCAAAGCCTCCGGAAAGACCGGCAATGATTCCCAACTGCTTATTGAACTCGCCACTCGACATGGCCAAACCGACCCCGCCTCCGATGGCGGCAAAGATCAGGATCAAGAGCCAAGGCATGAATCCGCCCAACAATCGGGCCAGTCGCTGCTTGGCAATCGCCGTCGCGATATCCTTGCCATCCTCCATGTGTCGATCGAGTTGGAACAAGAGTTGATCGATCTCTGCTTGGTCGAACGATTCTGTTTCCGCTGATTCGGATGCGGCATCGGATTCAGCGGCCGCGATTCCAGGAGTTCTGATGAAGATAGCCTTGAGAAACGACCGGGAAGTCTCCATGGCACCAGTCAATTCCTTGACGTTGAACTGGACATGGTGGCAATTGCGTTTGTATTCCTTGTGCGGCAGGTCCTTCTTTGCCTCGTACACGGTTTCGGTGGCCCAGATCGCCTCTTGCCGGAGCTTCTCGGCCTCCTGAAGGTTTCCCGCCGCCTTGTCCGTGAGTCGCTCACATTCACCATGATATTCAAGGTCGGCGCCTTTGAGTTTGGCTTCGATCTGCGATCGAGCCTGCTGCACTGACGTATCATGGATTTCTTTCGCCCCGGACAACTCCGCCTCGCGCTGCTGTTCGTAGCCGGTCTTCTTTGTGTCGTATTCCCCCTGATTCTCGTCCCGATCGTGCTCGTATTGCTCCTGGACGGAAATTTCCATGCGACCGCGATACGCCGTCAGCTCAATCAGCTCGCGCAAGGCCTCTCGTTGTCGATCGCGAAACAGTTCCTCCATCATGGGTTGCTCTTCATGCTCCTGATCATGGTTCTCAGCCACAGTCGCGTTTCATCTTCTTCAGCAGGACGGACATGTTCTCCATGGACTCCATCGTCGTCTTGATGCGGGGGGCAAGCGGATCGAGATACATCGTCTTGAAATCGCGACTGACCTGATCGTCCCAGTCCGTATTCGCCTTTTCCCAGCGTAACATGAGTTCCTTCAGCGTCTGCTGAAGACGGTGCCGACTGTAATCAACTCCCATGCTAGTGACCTTTCCTGGCTACGAACAGCCCGAACTTGACCATTAGGATGCGCTCCGTTCGCTTTCGGTCCCGTCAGCGCTTTCGGAAGAAGTAACCTCCGTCGGCCCCGAACTTTCGGACCCCGACGATGAGGCAGATCCGCGATCGCCTGGAGGAGCCATCTTAAGGTATTTTTCCAGTGTGGTATACAAACGATCGAGCTTGACGTAGGCCTTGGGCAACTCGGTTTCCACCAGCCTGACCAAGGGCTGGCATTCAGCTCGAAACTTAATTGATTCGTGTTCGATGATCCGAAGCCATTTCTTGATGTGCTGGAGCTTCTGCTCCGCTTCCTCGACCCCCATCTTCCATTTCTGGACGAGTTTGCGCTCCACGACCGCGGAGGATTTCGTCTCGGAGGCCATCTCGGCTCTCATCAATTCGCTTTTGGCGTCGGCGAGCCGGTTCTGGCGATACTTGAGCTGCTGCTTCCAATAAATCGCACGATCATTCTGAAGCCAGTTGACGGCTCGCATCACGTCGCTCTTGGCCTCGCCCATGGCCTGACGAGCCGAATCGTCGAATTGGACTAGGGCCACCTTCAAGGCCCGTAATGCCTCGATCGACCTGATGTTTGCACTTGGTGTCATCGATGACTACCTCAGGTACTCGTCAATCTGTTCGGCCTTCCGCAACAGGAACGGAATCTGCTCGACGGAAGCCTCCATAAAGCGATTCAAGGTGCGCATCGTGTCCTCAAACTGCTGAGCGAACTTGCGCTGCTCCTGGTCCCGCCACGACTGCCCGAGGGAGATGAACCGACCGTTGAGTATCTGCATCTGATTCTTCATCTCGTTGTTGAATCGTTTCAGATCCTGGGCGAATCGGCGTAGTTCTTCCGGTTCGACAATGGCTTTGCCCATGGACTTCATCCCTTTCGATAGAACTTTTTTCAGACCACGTCACGAGTAGTCGCCAGCCTGAAGCTGTGCCATCATACAGATGGACTACGCCTTCAAGGTTGGATTGATGCTGGAATAATCGGCGATCGGGTGATTTTATTGCCGCATGGATAGCCCATCCCTGATGTGATTCAACACCTTGAATATTCAAATCATGACGACCCGCCAGAAAAAAAGCCGGCTGCACAAGGCAGCCGGCCTGGGATCAGATTCATGAAGTCGAACTTTACTCGACGCCAGAGAGAATTCGGTTGAAGACCTGGATCGACATACCTTCAGGCATGAGCCGCTCGGCCAGACTGCTCAAGGCCGGTGCCGATTCCGGCGGGGCCATGCCCATCGTTTCAATTTCATGTTGCAGAATATTGATCAATCGCAGACGTTCGATGATCTTGCCGTCACCGGATTCACCGACATAGGCTGCGAAGCCGGCGGGGTCGGCATTCTCGCCTTCCGACGCAAGATACTCTGTCCAGACGGTGCTCAACTCGCTGCGGATATCCTCCGGGGTCTGACCCTGGAGAATCGAGTCGTAGGTCTGCAAGGCATAGATGGCCTTGCTGAGGATCAGGCGATTCACCGTGACTTGGGAACTCTGTCGGGTGGGATCGACGGTCGAATTGGGCGTATCGAAGTAAATTGCTCGCCCGGCGATGAGCGTCGCCAGTTCGCCCTGATTCATGATTCGAGCCGGAATCGCAAGATCCGTCTGCAATCGCTGACGCATGGTGGGTCCGGGTTGCGATTCGGGAATCACGATGCCCGAGTCCAGTTCCGCGAGTGCGGCAAAGGATGTCGCCACGTCGGAAGTGGTCGGACCCTTGGCAAAGAGATCGAGGAATTGACCATTTCCATCGCTGAACGAGCCGTCGGCGGTGGCAAAGAAGTCTTCCCGGGTGACTTTACCACCGGCGTGCATCAGGAAATTCTGCAGGTTGCCGGTCACGTCGCCTTCACCAGTCGGCGAGGAGAAGTGAATTCGGGGTGAACGCGCTGTGCCCGAGCTCAAGGATGTCGGACTGACGCTGAATCTGATCGTTCCACCTGAAACGATGTCCAGGCCGAAGTCGGTCACCGATGAGCCATCCGGAAGCGTGACCTCGGACGCCGCTCGCAACAGGAGGTTGATCGTATCCGCAGTCACGTTGATGAATCCGAGGGTGCCGATGTCGCCGAGGGTCGCGGTGCCACCCTCGACGTCGATGGTCAAATTGCCGATCACGGACAATTTCTGGTTCTGGCCCATGAAGAAGTTGGCCGCGTGGATGCTCAGATCACCGTCGGCCCCGATGGTGGCGACCGAAGGCACGTCCAGCAGCATGACCGCATCGTTGAGCAGCACGTCGCCTTGGGCATTGATGGTGACCTGCCCGAACACGAGCATGCCTTGCATGATCGTCTCAAACGATCCGAGGGTGATGTCGCCTGCAAAGAGGGCATCGCCGGCCCCGACCGCCATGAGCTTGCCGTTCCCGTCGATGGTGCTTCGGAAGATGAACTGGTTGTCGCCACTGATGAGCGTGTCGCCATCGAACGTGACGGCACCCACATACTCTTGCATATCGACGTTGACGAGTCCGCCGGCAATGGCGGTGGTGCCTTGAACCTGCAGTCCCTCGAGTTTCTGGGTGCCTCCAACTTCACCATTGAAGATCGCGTCACCCGAAATCTTCAGCGTATTCCGGCTCGGCCTGGCGTCGTCGAGGGTGCGTTCGAACGTGACTCGGTCACTATTGATCTGAAGATCAGTACCCACCACGACGGCGTCGTTGAAAAGGACGGTGTCACTGTTGATGAGATCAGTGGCCAACAGGGTCGTGCCCGACAGATCCGTCTCCAAGGCCAGAAGCCGATCGGTCGCGCCGATCTGACCAGCGAAACGGGTTTCCTGCGATGTGACTAGCAGCGAATTGGTCTCACCCGCTTCACTGTCGATCGTCCCGGCGAAATCAGCGATGAATCCACCGGTCAACCAAACGCTCTCGTTGGCGATGATGACGTTGTTGTTGATGTCCAGACCGAACAGGGCGACCACTTTGTCGGTGTCGAAGGTCGTCGTACCGTCCTCGTCCTCGTCCGTAGTGATCGTGGTGATCGTGCCGAGCATCGACATGCTCTCGGAGTCGCCCACACGACCACCGAACCGGGTGTTCGGCGAATCGATGGTCAGGTCGTTGAAATCAAAGAGCCGACTATCGACTCGCTGATCGAAGTTCACCGATTTCGAGGCGAAGATCTCAACCGAATCCTCAAGGAGCACATCATCCTGGAAGTCAACGTCGCCGGCCCGGATGATGTCGGTATTGATGACGGTCAAACCATCCGCATTCGTCTCCAGAAGACCGAGCGAGGTCGTCATGGGCAGGCCCTGGCCCTCATCATCATCATCATCATTCAACAAGAAGCCTCGGTTGCCGACTTGACCGTCGAACCGGGTGTCCTCGGCGTTGACGACGAGGTTGCTGCCAAGGAGGAACGGATTGTCAACCCGCTCCTGGCTGTCCACACGCTGCTGGAAGTGCACGCGACCCGGTCTCATGTCGTTGCCTTCCTGGAGGTCTTCATCGTCAAAGAGCGTGATCCCGTTGAGGATCAGCGTCGCGCCCGGAATGCCACCGATGATGACATCGTCCTCGAAGATGATCTCGTTGGCGTTGACCGTCAAGTTTGAACTGATGATGTTGAAAGTCGTCAGGTCTTCGCTGCCGAATGTGTCGGTCCGCAACTCGCCAAGGTACGTGCGGTCGCCTCCATCACCGAAGCTATCATCGATATCGTCGCCACGTGTGCCGATGTTGCCCATAAACATGGTACTGGGGGACTTGACCGTCAGGTCATAAAAGCGTCCGGCTAGACTGTCGACGCGGGCGCCGAAGGTCACGGAATTCGTCCCCATCACCGTCGTGTCCTCATCCAGCCAGACATCGGTCAGGAAATTGACTTCCTGGGCCTGGATCGAATCGGTTTTGATTCTGATTTCGCCGGCAAGCACCAGAAGTTGGCCGAGCAGGTGGAGACCTTCGCCACTTTCGAAGCTGATCAGGTCGCCGCCAACGCGGCCCCTGAACGTTGTGCCGCCGAGGGCCTGAATGCCGAGGCTGTTGAATTCATCCGCCTGGCTGAAGACCTCACCGTTGAAGGCAAGGCTGCTGAACGTGTTGATCGCGGCGAAGTCGGTATTCAACGTGACATCGCCGTTGAAGGTGATGTTACCCAGGACCACGGTGGTGGAGGCTCCAAAGAGCGTGTGGCCGAAGACCGTCAATTGATTGAAGGGTACGAGCGCGCCGATGTTGTCACCGAACACGATGCCCTGCCCTTGCGCCGAAAGCCCCGCGGCGGTGACCGTGAGGTTGACCCCGAGCCCGAGCCCGTCGACCGTCTGATTGAAATCGACGAGGAATCCGCCGTTGATGGCGGTGGGCTGCCCGATGAAGACGGTGTTCTCGAACGTGATTCCCTCTTGCACATTGACAATGCCGGTATTGATGGTGGTCGAGGAGCCGGCCGAGCCGGTGGTCGTCAGCGTTCCGAGCAGCGAGGTGGGTGAGAGATTCCCGATTTCGCCGTTGAAACTCGTGTTGAAGCTGTTGACGGTGAGATCACTGAAAGCGAGATCGACGCTGTTGATCTGACCACCGAAATTGACGATCTGGCCGCCACTGACTGTCGTGTCCTGGGCGACGAGCACGTCACCGGAGAAGGTCACGAAACGATTGGCGTTGACCTGGTCCGTATCGATGAGGGTGTTGCCGATCACGTTGAGATCGACCAGTGTGGTGCCCGCACCGACCTGACCGTGAAATTCCACGTCGGTCCCCGTCGCGGTCAGACTGCTGATGGGCAAGCTATCCTTATCGAGGGTACCGTTGACGGTGGCGCCGAAGCTCAGGGTGTCCCCGGCGCTGAGTTGCGTTGTGCCCGTCAACACGACGTCGTCGTCGAAAGTCAGGTTGTCATCGACCGAGATAAAGCTCGTATCGATCGTGGTGGTGCCACCCGCGTTCGTCGTCAGGCTGCCCAGTCGTCTGGTGGAATCGGACAGGCCAATGTCGGCCCCGAAGTAGGTGTCAAGCGAGGTGATCTCAAGATCGCGAAAACCGAATTGATCGCTGTTGATGGTGCCATTGAAGGCGACTCGGAATCCGCCATTGATCAAGAGGGGGTCGTCGTTGGTCAGCACGACATCGTCATTGAACGTAATGGTTTCGGACACGATGATCGAGTTCGTCTCGATCTGAACCGGGCTGTTGACGGTCAAGTTTCGAAGCAGGCTCGAAGCCCCGGCATTGCCGATCTGACCGCCGAAAAAGGTGTCCGGAGCGTTGATTTCAAGGCTGGCGAATGCACCATTGCCACTGTTGATGCTGCCGAAGAATTCCGCGGTGGTTCCCGCGTTCATCGTCGTGTCCTCGTGAAGCAGCACATCGCCAAGGTTGAAGGCGTCAGCGTTCAGGGTGATACCGTCACCCAATCGCTTGAATCCATCACGCCCCACTTCGGTGATGCCAAATACGAAGAGTTCGCCAAGCTCGCCATTCGTGACGGTCCCGACATTCCCATTGAAGGTCGCCAGGTCGTGGTCGATGCCGAGGCTGTATCCCATGTCGGCGGCACTGTTCACGGTCGAGTCGAAATCTACGAACGAGTCCGCGCCGAGTCCGGTACCGTTCGGGTCATCGAAATCAAAGCTGAGCAGCACGTCATTGTTCAGCAGGACCGGGCCCTT
>JAPULD010000523.1 GCA_027295365.1 Planctomycetota bacterium | reverse complement strand
CGATGTGAGTTGGAATTACGAGCTCAAAAAGAGGATCAAGCCGTTTAGCCCACGGAAACCGGATTTCGAGGACGGCAGCTGGAAAATGGACCAGCGCGATGTCGAGCGCGTGATGGAATTCCGCAAGTGCATCGAGTGCTTCCTCTGCCAGGACGTCTGCCATGTCCTGCGCGACCACCACAAGCACGATGAATTCATCGGGCCCCGTTACTTCGTCTACAACGCGGCCCTGGAGATGCACCCGCTGGACACCGAGGACCGTGTGTCGGACCTCAAGAACGACAACGGGATCGGCTACTGCAACATCACCAAATGCTGCACCAAGGTTTGCCCCGAGCACATTACCATCACCGACAACGCGATCATCCCGCTCAAGGAACGCGTGGTGGACGAGTTCTACGATCCGATCAAGAAGCTCTTTCGGATCTTCAAGCCGGGGAAGGGCAGAGACAAGCGCGCCTGATTGATCGGCCGACGTCCAATGCGCGACAGCGATTCGGCCATCCTCACGGCTCCCGCAATCGAATCAGGACGTCGATCGCCTCTTCGCGATCCTTGATCAGACGCAGCGCACGTTTGATCGAGGCCGCCGTGCGTTCGGCCTGCCTTCGGTTGCGAATGTGCAACTCTCGCTTGCTTTCCAACCAAGGGATGCATTTGGCGTTGCCCAGGATTCCCAGCGTCTCGGCCACCTCCTCGACGACTCCCGCCGGCGGCTCGCAGGCGATGATGGTCATGGCGTCTTCTGGCGTGCCGAACCGCCTCAACACCCCGGCGATCGACCGCCAATCGTGCCAACCATCAGTCCGCTGCAACTGCTCGAGCAAGATGCGTCGCGCGGCGGGATCGCTCGATTCGCCCAGCAGGTACCACGCTTGTCTCGCCGCGTTTGGATCCTCGTGGGTGGCGACGAGTTCGGCCAGGAACTCAATCGTCTCGGCCGCACGTGGCCAATGCAGATTTTGGGACATCGTGGCCGTTTGGAGTGGAAATTGACAGACAAATTTCAATCTTTCGGCCGCATCCTCCATGTCCTCCTTGCCCAGGGGTTTCGGTTCCTCGTCAAGCTCGACGACCGAGAATTCGCGCCTATTCAAGAGGACAAGACGGTCCGCTTCCAATCGATGCAAAAGGGGAAAATGCTTGGGGAGTCTCGGAACAAGGATGATCCGGCGTGTCCCGGTGGCCACGTCCCACCAGACCAATCTGGTGTAATTGGCTTTGGAGCGATGTCGATCGGCACGCCAGAAGATCCCTCGGGGATGCACGAATTCGACTTGGCCCGGCATGCGGATCTGGAGTTCGCGATCCGTTTCCAGATCGAGCAATCGGACCAAGTCTCCCTCGTGGAGCAAGAGCCAGTTGTCGTACAAGCCGTCCAGGGTGAGAGTTAACGCGCAGGTCAACGGTATTTGGCGGGTGGATTGGTCCTGAAGTGCCACATAAAGAAGCGGCTCTAACACTTTCGTACTTCGTTGGAGCCAGGCCATGTTTCCATCATCGAACACAAAGTTGTGAGGTCTAGGTGCCCACGAAACGGCTGTGATTGCCTTCAGTGGTGTGTCGCTGCTCAGGTCGAATTGCAAGAGATCCTTCATGCCGTTGCCTAATCGATGATGATTTCGAGTGGCCACGAGCGTGTCGTTGTCGAAGTGGACGGGCTTTACCAGGAAGACGCCTTCGTTCAGCGCCGTCGGTTGGTACGGCTCCCCGTCAACCGGGTACAGGGTCGCCGTACCATGCAGGCAAATCAAGGCGAGTCCCGAATCCGTGAGTTTGATCCCGATGCTGCCACCCGTTCCACGAGCTTCCGTGAGCAATTCCGGCTCGGCGCCGTCCCGACCCCGAAAGATCTTCATCTCGTAGGTGGGGTTCACCGCACTGTTGGAAGTGGCGTCGATCCAGAGAAGCCAAGGCCCCGCGACGTGTTGCGACAATCGAAATCGCCCGGGAACAGGATCGGGATAGACGAGTGGCGATGAAAAGAGGAATCGCTCTTGGCCATGTACCGAAGCGGTCACGCCGACGAGAATGAAGAGCACGACGAAGAGGGGCTGACGCATGGCCGGTATTCACTTTCCAGGATGAAGCGTTGGATCCGAAGCGACACGTAAGAGTAGATCGCAGAACGAATTTCTGGACTGTATATTGCCGGATGCCACGGACAGCGGAATGAAGCATAGTGGAATGAAGTCGTCCGTACGTTATACAGGCGATCACGCATTGCACGGACGACTTCGCTGCGCTTCGCTGTCCGTGGCACCCGGCCACTCCATGGGCAATCCGTGGAACCCCGCCCAATCTTCACACTGCCTGCAACCCACAATTCCGGTTCAATATCCACCCAAGAGGCGTAATGCTTTCTATTTTGGGACGTTCTGCCCCCAAGCGGGCTCTCGAATGAGCCGAAGAGAATGACTGGACGCTACCATTGAGCAGGAGCGAAACCGGTTGGCGAGCGAGCTCGTAGACTTACGAGGGGCGCGTGGAAAAATCGACCGGGCAGGAGATCATAAATATGTTGTCTAAAAGCAGTTACGTGTCCGTGGCGATGATGTCGATTCTGGCCTCGTCCCTGGCGATGGCTCAGGATTCCGGGACGAGGGATCAACCGCCCGGTATTCCACCTGAAATGGCGGCCAAAATGGCCCAGGCCAAGGCCAACGGAGCCAAGGAAAAAGAGAAGGAATTTCCCGACTTCAAAAAGGTCGCCAAGGACTACGTGAAAGTGGTCTCCACCGCCGATGGTCAGGCCAGTCTGTACACGCTCTGGAGGCGGGACAAGGACGGGCAGATGCTCGCCGAACTGTCTCGCGGCTATGAAAATCAGAACATCTTCATCGCCTACACGATCTCGGGGGGCGTCCTCACTTCGGGCGAGCAGGTGGGTGATGTGTATGCAAAGTGGAAGCGTTACGACAAACGCCTGGCGTTGATCCAGCCAAACGTCTCGGTGCGCACCACGGGCGACCTGGAATCCCAGAAAGCGCATGCTCGCGTCTTCACCGACCGGGTGATGCTCGATGTCCCCATCCTGTGCATCGGTCCGGGGGGCGGTCCCGTGATCGATCTGGACGGTCTGCTCGTCGGGCATTCATCGGACTTCTTCGGCTTCCGCACGGCCGGCGCGAACACGCGCCTGATCAAGATCGCCAAGGCGAAGGCCTTTCCCCAGAACGTCGAAGTGGCGTTCGAGATGCCACTGCGCAGCGGCCAGTTCGCCACCTTGTATTATTCCATCAGCGCCATCCCGAGTTCCAACGGCTTCAAGACCCGAAAGGCCGACAGTCGCATCGGTTACTTTGCGACGTCGTTCATGGATCTGGGTGACGCGTCGGCAGATCAGCCCTGGCGACGCTATGCCAATCGCTGGAAACTGGAGAAGGCCGACCCCAAACTCAGGCTCAGCCCTCCCAAGCAGCCGATCGTTTTCTATCTCGAACACACGATCCCGATTCGCTATCGCCGCTGGGTGCGGGATGGTTTGCTCGAATGGAACAAGGCCTTCGAGCGGGTGGGACTGGTCAACGCGATCGAGGTCTATCAGCAAGATGCCCGGACCGGGGCGCACATGGATAAGGATCCCGAGGATGTTCGATACAACTTCCTGATCTGGACGAACGCCATCACTGGGTATGCGATCGGCCCCAGCCGCGTTGATCCGAGGACGGGACAGATTCTTGACGGCGATATTTCCGTTCCCGAGCAGTTCATCACCGGGTGGTCCAAGACCTGGCGTCGATACATGGCCGACCGGGCGATGGAGAATTTCTCACCCGCAACGCTGGCCTGGTTGCAAACGAGGCCCCAGTGGGACCCTCGCGTAAGACTGGCCACCGCTTCGGAGCGTCCCGACGTGCTCCGCAAGCTCAGGCTGCAGGCTCAGGCCTCTCAGGCCGGAGCCTTCGCCTCGCATCCCGCGGCGATGGCCGATCCGACGCTCATGGGTGACGATCTTTACGACGGCCTCGCCGGACGCGTCAGCCAGGTCAACGGGGCCTGCATGAACGGCTTCGCTAAGGCGATGGACATCTCACTGTTCCGTCTGGCTCCCGACCTGTTCATCTCGATGATGCAGGAGGACGACGACGGGGCGGAGGACGAGGACGGGGACGGGGCGGAGGACGAGGACGAGGATGAAGGCGAGGACGAACCAAAGGAACTTGACTACGACATGCTGGATGGCGTCCCGGAGTGGTTCATCGGCCCCTTGCTCAAGGATCTCATCATGCATGAAGCGGGGCACATCCTGGGGCTCCGTCACAACTTCAAGGCCTCCAGCGCCTACAGCTTTGACCAGATCAACAGCGACGAGGACGACGAACGACCCATCACGGGGTCGGTCATGGATTACACGCCCACCAACATCAACTTTGACGATGACAAGACCCAGGGCGACTTCACCATGGTCACGCTCGGTGAGTATGACTTCTGGGCCATCGAGTACGGCTACACATTTGGCGACACGGACAAAGTGCTTGCCCGCGTCGCGGAGCCCGAACTGGCCTTCGCCACGGACGACGACACGTGGGGCCCCGACCCGCTGGCCAGGACGTTCGATCTCGGGGCGAATTCGCTGGACTTCGCCGAGAGCCAGATGAATCTTGTTCACAAGCTGCGAGGCGAGATCATCGAGCGGATGGTCAAGGATGGCGACAGTTGGGTGAAGGCCCGGGAAGGCTACGAACTGTTGCTGGCCAAGCATTCCTCGGCCCTCAGCATCGCCAGCAACTGGATCGGCGGCTCGCACGTCAATCGCGACAAGAAGGGCGATCCGGGCGATCGCGACCCCATCGAGCCGATCTCCGCCCAACAACAACGCCGCGCCTTGGATTTCGTCATCGAGAACGCCTTCGAGGACGACGCCTACGGACTCGATGCCTCGCTGCTGACGAAGATGACGCTCGAAAAATGGTGGGATGGCGGCGGATTCTGGATGATCTTCGAGGACCAGACCTGGCCCGTTCACGATCGGATTCTCGGTGTGCAGGCCACGACCCTGACGGAGCTGCTCAATCCGACCACGCTCAATCGTGTCTACGACAACGAGTTCCGGACCGACGAGACGGAAGATGCCCTGACCCTGCCCGAGTTGATGTATCACCTGACCAATGCCATCTGGTCGGAAATCGAGGATGTTCCCGATCGGAATTTTACGAATCGTCAACCTTTGATCTCCAGCTTGCGACGCAACCTCCAACGCGAACTCTTGGAGCGTCTGATCGACCTGAGCCTTCCCAATCCGTCTCTCGGGGCGGCGGCCAAGCCGATTTCAAACCTGTCGGCGTATAAGTTGAGGGAATTGCAACGCCAGATCGACAAGACGATGAACCGCAATTCATCAAGGCTTGACACCTACACGATGGCTCACCTCTCTGAGGCAAGCGTTCGGATCGAAAAGGCCCTTGACGCCCAGTACATCTACAACGCCGACGACGTGGGTGGAAGCGGCGGAGGCATGCCTTTCTTCTTCTTCAACCCCACCGAAGCCTCGAACGGAAAATGATGCATTGTCTCCCCTGAGATTTCACCTGCCGCATTCATCAATGCGGCTTTTTTATTGGGTTTCAATTTCAAGGTCGCCTGAATATCATTCACGCACGGCACACATCACATCATGCCGTTCCTGATGGAGTCCACGTAACATTCGGATGCCGATGAAAATCCTGTTGACCCTGGGTGTCGTGGGGGCAATTGCCCTGACGGTGGTGGGGTCGTTGCTTTTTGCAAACCGGGAGCAGCCCATCCCTGATCCGCCCATTCCCGAACGCCTCGATTCGTACGAGGCTGCTCTTCGTGATCTCATCAAACAGGGACAAGCGGGAGTTCTGGGAGCGAAGGATGACCCGGATCGCTGGCTCGAGTTGGGCATGGTCTACATGGCGAACATGAACGAGGCCCAGGCCCTGGCGTGCTTCGAGCAGTCCATCGAACTCGATCCGCTGTGCGCTCGTTGCTGGTTTTACGCCGCCCAACTCAGACAGACCGCGAGTGATTATCAGGGTGCGATCGATGCGATGAGAAGGGTGACGGAATTGCAAGGCGGGTTCGCCCCGGCATCATGGCGACTCGGATTCTGGATGCTTGATCAAGGCGAGTTCGATGAGGCCGCGGCCTTGTTCCAGACCGCCACCCAACTTGCCCCCAAGGATCCCGCGGGCTTTTTCGGGATGGCGATGGTACGCATGCGTCAACAACGCGAGTCCGAGGCTGCCGTCATCCTGGAGGACTTGCTCGATTGGACACCCATCAACCGGCATCATGCCAACCTGCTGCTGGGCGGCGTGTATCGACGGAGTGGACGAATTGAGGAAGCCCGGCGATTGCTCATGGGCAGCGAGGGGCCGCCCATCCAGTGGCCCGATCCCTGGACCAGCGAGTTGTCGGATTACCTTCGACACCAGACCTGGGAGATTCGATTTCCCCTGGACTTGATCGATCGTGGTCGATTCGGTCAGGCCATCGCCATTTTGCAAGGGTTGCTTCACGACGACCCGGAGAACATCGATCTCCTTGACGCTCTTGCGGTGGCCTATCAAAAGCAGGGGCAACTCGATCTCTCCAATGCGACGTTTCGGAAGATTCTTGTACTCAAGAAGAACCAACTTCTTGCTCAGCGTGATCAAGAGTCCAAACGACAAGCCCAAAGCAACCTTGGCGTCAATTTCCTGGTGCACAAGAAACTCGGGATGAACTATCTGCTCCTGGCGCAACAGGAGACCGATCCGGATGCCATGGCGGAATACGAAAGGCTTGGATTCGAGCATGTGAACGAGGCGATCCGAGGCAACCCGGCGTATGCCGATGCACGAGGATTGCTTGCTCAATTTTACGAACGCCAAGGAGAATTTGACAAGGCCATCGAGGAATACCAGATCGCCACGCGAGACCCGGAGCGAGGCGTCATGTGGTTCAATTCCTTGATCACGCGTCTTGTGGCCTTGGAGCGATGGGATGAGGCCGCCGAGGTCTTGTATGAGCTTTCGTATCGAATCGTTCCCCGGACTCAGACCCTGTATGGCTTGTGCAGGACGTTGTGCGAGGCCGGTCGTCTCGACGAAGCGCGGCAAACCGCTGATCGTTACGCACGACTGTGGCCCAGAGATGGAGGCGTCATGGAATTGCGTCAGTTGATCCAGGCCGCCGAGGCGGAGCCCACGCCCACAGAATCGGATGAGCAATGAGACGAGTGACCAAGCGTGAGAGGATTGCAATGAGAGTGATTCGCCATGGAAGTTCGTGGCGTTGTGGCATGGTGATGTTGATGCTGGCCATGATCGTCGGTTCGGGGTGTGACAAGAGCGTCGCGCCTCAATCATCGGGTGGAACACAATCCGGGACGTCAGAACTTTCAGCTGGTGATCAGGGGGATCCCTGGTTTGAGCCGATCTCGGAAAAAGCTGGATTGAGTTTCAACCATGTCAATGGGAACGATGGCGAGTACTTGATGCCCGAGATCATGGGGGGCGGGGCCGGATGGTTCGACTTCGATAACGATGGCGATCTCGATGTCTACCTCGTCCAGAGTGGCGATCTGAGGCAGGATCGTTCGCTGAATCCTCCCAATCAGCTCTATCGCAATGAAGGGGATGGCGTCTTCATCGATGTCACGGACTCCAGCGGCGCTGGTGATCAGGGGTACGGCATGGGTCTGGCCATGGGCGACTACGATTCGGATGGTGATGTTGATCTGTACGTGACCAACGTCGGACCAAACACGATGCTTCGGAACAATGGCGATGGCACCTTCACCGATGTCACCTTAACCACGGGAACCGGGAACGCCGACTGGGGGGCCAGTGCGGTATTTCTGGATTACGATGCCGATGGCGATCTCGATCTCTTCTGCACCAACTACATCTATTGGTCACCTGAGGTCGAGCGGACCTGCTTCAATTCGATCGACGACCCGGACTATTGTTCTCCCTTGATCTACGAAGCCCCGACCCGTGATGTGCTCTATCGCAACGAGGGCGATGGTTCGTTCGCCGTTGTGTCCAAGGAGGCCGGAATTCAAGTGGAGATGGGCACGGGACTGGGCGTCGTCACGCTGGACTTCAATGACGATGGACTCATCGATATCTACGTCGCCAATGACGGCATGCGCAACGTGCTTTGGGTCAATCAGGGCGATGGAACATTTCTCAACGAAGGTCTGCTGGCGGGCTGCGCCATCGATCAGGATGGTCGCGCCAAGGCGGGGATGGGCGTCTCGGTCGCGGATGTCGATGAGGATGGTGATCCGGATCTGCTCGTGGTCAATCTCGACAACGAATCGGACTCGTTTTATCGCAATCAAGGGGGCCACTTCATCGAGGAGGCGGCGCTGGTGGGGTTGACCACCGTGAGCAGGATGTTCACTCGCTTTGGCGTCGGGTTTGCGGATTTCGACAACGATGGCTCTCTGGATATTTACCAGGCCAATGGCAAGGTGATGAAGCAGGAGGGGCCATACATTCCAGGGGGGAATCCTTATGCCGAGCCCAATGTACTGGTGAGGGGATCGGCGAGCGGGCGGTTCGAGGAGGTCTCACCCCGGGGGGGCGTGACGGATGAGTTGATCGACGTTAGCCGCGCGGCGGCCTTTGCCGATTTCGATAACGATGGCGGCATCGACATCCTGGTGGCGAATCTCAATGGCTCTCCTTACTTGTTGCGGAACATCGCGATCGACCGGGGGGGGTGGATCGGATTCGACGTACGGGAGTTGGCCGGTGGACCGGCCCTTGGCGCGAAAGTCATCTGCCAGATCGGGGATCGAACGATCGTGCGCGAGGTCCGCAGTGGTTCGAGTTATCTTGCGGCCAGCGATCCCCGGATTCACATCGGTCTGGGCAACGCGAGTGACGGGCCGACCTCCATCACAATTCGCTGGTCGGACGGCACCACCCAACAGCTCGAAGGTGACTACATCCCGAATCGTTATCACACGCTCCGGCGGGGTGTCGGGGATTCAGCGAATTGAATTCGCAAGCACCGATAACACATCATCACGTGATTCCCTCCATTGATGTGACCAGGGTGCATTCGATCGGTGTGAACCCATGAATCGCTGGAATTATCCCCCGGGCATTGGCCGACTGATATCATAGTGATCAGTCTGGCTCAGGAGCCGACGCTCGTTCTGAAATTCACGAAAGTACTGCCGGATGCGGAAGAGATTTTCAATCCTGATGAGTGGGCTGGCGATCGTTTTGATCGCCGGTGGAGCATGGTGGTTCATGCAACGTGAACATCTGGCTGATTTGGAACCGCCGATTCCTTCCAATCTCGACTCGGCTCCGACGGATGTGTCTGACCTCATTCATGCCTCGCGTCTGGCGATCCTGGAGGATCGATCGGATCATGAACGCTGGATTCGTTTGGGCATGGTGTATCAGGCAAACCATCGCAAGGATCTGGCCTTGATCTGTTATCAGCAGGCCGTGGATCTCGATCCAACCGTGGCGCGAAGCTGGTATTACGTGGCCATTCTTCAATATTTGTCAGGTGAGTACGACATGGCCATCGAAGCCATGCGAACGGTCAACGAGCTCAATCCTGATTTGGCCTTGGGGCATTGGAAAATAGGGTATTGGCTGCTTGATCGAAACGAAATTGACAATGCCGAATCCCACTTTGCTCGGGCCACCCAGATCGCCCCCCGGGATCCGGTCGGGTGGGTTGGCCTCGCGATGGCGCGCATGAGCCAACAACGCGATGCCGAAGCCGCGGTCATACTTGAGCAATTGCTCGAATGGACGACGCTCAATCGCCCCTACATTCATCAACTGCTCGGGTCGGTCTATATCAGGCTGGGACGGGTCGAGGAGGCCGAGCATTTGATGTTCGCCAGTGAAGGAATCTTCGTGCCTTGGCCCGAGCCTTGGACCGGCGAAGTACGACAGTATCTTCGGAGTGATCAATGGAAAGGCATCGTGCCGGGCATGATGGTGGATCAAGGCCGCCATGGGGAAGCCATCACGCTGCTTCAGAACATTCTCAGTGAGGATCCGGACAACGCCGTGCTGCTCAGCGATATCGGAAATGTGTATCGCAGCGTTGGCGAATACGGAAAGTCAATACAGGCTTTGAAACGCTCGATCGAACTGGATGCGTTCAATTTCCTGGCGCATCACAATCTTGCGGCGGTTTACCTGCTTCTGATCGATGAGGCCCCCGAACCGGAATCGGCGCGCAGGCTTGAACTACTTGTCCGCCTACACGCGGAATTGTCACTGGAACTCAATCCGTCACATCGCTTGGCGCATGGGCTTCTTGGACGACTTTCAGAAATGGAAGGCGATGTTGTAACCGCGATTGCGGAATATACGATCGTTGCCCGCGACCCCGACTACGGTCAAGCTTGGATCAATCGGCTCTGCACCTTGCTCCTCCAGGAGGAACGATGGGAAGAGGCCGCCGATGTTCTGAAGGAGATCACCTATCGATACCCGCCAGAACCGTATCATGTCTATCAACTGGCGGTTGCCCAACTCCGTATCGGACGAATGAAAGCGGGTATGGCGACGATCAATCGATACGTCACCCTGTGGCCCGATGACGATCAGATCACGAAACTTCGCCAATACGCCCAGCAACTCAGTCAAGAAAATTCCGTGACCCCACAATGAAATTCATCCATGTCTGATCCATCGCTCCCCACGACACAACGACATGCCGCGACGGCGTGGTCCGGTTCAACGATATTGTTGACTGCAATTCTGGTCGCCAGTTGTGGTCGTTCGACAATCCCTGGTGACGAGACAAATTCTCGTGACCACGAAAAAACAATGAGTTCCGGTCTGCCTTGGTTCGAGGACGTCGCCTCGGAATCCGGGCTCGACTTTCTGCACGTCAACGGACATCGCGTCGATCACTTGATGCCTGAAATGATCGCGGGGGGGGCCGGTTGGTTCGACCTGGAGAACGATGGCGACCTTGACGTTTATCTTGTGCAAAGTGGCTGGTTGGAACCTGGAAACGATCCCAATCCACCAAACCGTCTGTATCGCAATGACGGCAACGGCACGTTCACCGACATCACCCAAACCAGCGGGACCGGTGATCGTGGCTATGGAATGGGCATGGCCACCGGTGATTTCGATGGCGATGGCGATGTCGATCTCTACATCACGAATCTCGGTCCCAATGTCATGTACCGAAACAATGGTGATGGAACCATGACCGATGTCACGGCCGAATCCGGTACCGGTGATGAAAGATGGGGAGCCGGGGCCGCGTTTCTCGACTACGACCTTGATGGCGATCTCGATCTCTATGTCACCAATTACCTCTATTGGAGACTCGAGACAAAGATTGCCTGTATCAATGCATTCGGGGAGACCGACTACTGCAATCCGAACATTTTTCAGGCCCCGGCCCATGATGTGCTGTATCGAAACAACGGGGACGGTACCTTCACCGATGTCTCCAAGGCCGCCGGCATCCGCCTCGAACCGGGTAATGGATTGGGGGTCATCTGCGCCGATTACGACAACGATGGTTTGGTGGATATTTATGTGGCGAACGACGGCACTCGAAATGTACTCTGGAAGAATCAAGGTGACGGGACGTTTGTCAATCGGGCGATGTTGGCCGGGTGTGCCGTGGATCGTGATGGATTGCCCAAGGCCGGCATGGGCATCGCCACGGCGGATGTGGATGAAGATGGTGATGTTGACCTGCTCGTCGTCAATCTCGTCAACCAGACGGATTCCTTCTATCGCAACAATGTGCAGTACTTCATCGAAGAGTCGGCCTCGGTCGGTCTTTCGTACGTCAGCCGGGGCTTCACGCGATTCGGGGTCGGGTTTCGAGATTTTGACAATGATGGCCGACTCGACATCTTTGAGGCGAATGGCCGGGTGATGAGACAGGAAGGCCCTTTCATCGAAGGGGGCGATCCTTACGCGGAACCGAACACGCTCGTGAAGGGGACCGACAGCGGGCGGTTCGAGGTCGTCTCTCCCCGGGGCGGGGTGGCGCAAGACTTGATCGACGTCAGTCGTGCGGCGGCTTTTGCGGATTTTGATAACGATGGCGGAATCGACATCCTCGTGGCGAATGTCTACGGACATCCCTATCTTCTTCGCAATGTTGTTTCCGATCGGGGGGGCTGGATTGGATTTGACGTGAGAGCGTGGGCAGGCGGACCGGCCCTTGGGGCCAGGGTCAGTCTGCAGATCGGGGACCGGATGATCATGCGCGAGGTTCGTACCGGATCAAGCTATCTCGCCGCCAGCGATCCCAGGATTCACATCGGTCTGGGCAAAGATGCGAATTCACCTTCGAGCGTGACAGTACGCTTTTCAGACGGTACGACAGAGCGTTTTACCCGTGATTTCCGGGTGGATTCATATCATGTCCTGCGACGTGGTGAGGGAGAATCGCAGGATTGAAATCGAGATTGGACGAACAAGCGATTTCGAGCGGCGTATTCTAAACGTGCGCATGGTGTGACTTTCGCGCTGGTATTTCTTTTTTGTGGTCAAACCAGGTTGCCTCACCCTCCGAATCGACGGTTTTCATAGGGTTTCAATTTCGGGTTCGGGCGAATACCATTGAATCCGGTCAGTTCCCTGTTCATGTCATTCCCGTTTGATCGAAAGAGAAATTGGATGCAGAAGAAAGTCCTGCTGCCCTTGGGCGGAATCGGGGTGATCGTCCTCGCCGCAGTCGGATACTGGCTCTTGGTTCCTCGAGGCGAGCCAGTTCCAGATCCGCCCATTCCCGAACACATCGAGACTTACGAGACGCCCCTCAGTGATCTCATTCACAAGGGTCGGTTGGAAGTACTGGATTCAAAGAACCTCGCTGATCCCTGGCTCGAGTTGGGCATGGTCTACATGGCGAACATGGATCAGACCCTGGCCATGGAATGTTTCGAGCAATCGGTCAAACTCGACTCTGAGTGTGCACGCTGCTGGTATTACATCGCCCAGCTTCGGCACACGACGAGTGACTACTCCGGCGCCATCGACTCGATGCGACGTGTGATCGAGAACCGAAGCAATTTCGCACCGGCGTACTGGAGATTGGGTTTCTGGCAGCTTGAGTTGGGCAAGCTTGAAGAGGGTGAAGCCATGTTCCAATTGGCGGTGCAAAAATCCCCGCGCGATCCCGCCGGGTGGTTCGGTCTGGCCATGGTGCGCATGAGTCAGCGACGCGAGTCGGAGGCCGCCGCCATTCTCGAGGACCTGCTCGATTGGACGCCGATCAATCGGTATCACGCCAATCTGCTGTTGGGCACTGTGTATCGCCGTCTTGGTCGCATCGAGGAAGCCAAGCGGTTGCTGATGGGCAGCGAAGGGCCGCCCCTCAAGTGGCCCGACGCATGGACCAACGATGTGTCCAGGTATTTTCGAAGCGATACCTGGAAAATCGATCAACCCTTGCAGTTGATGTCCAACGGTCGAATCGATGAGGCCATCATCATTCTGAAGAGGCTGCTCCGTGACGAACCCGAAAACATCGATCTGCTCAACAATCTCGCAATCGCCTACCGAGGCCTGGGGCGATTCAACGAGTCAAACGCAACGTTCCGGCGGGTCATCGAACTGAAAGAGCACCACTATCTTGCCTTCAGCAATCTAGGGCGTAACTACCTGATCATGTCGCAGCAGGTATCTGATCCCCAGGCCCGATCCGAATTTCAACGGCTGGCGTTCGAGCAGGCCCACAAGGCGATTCAAATCAACCCGGCCTTTTCGGATGCTCGGGGTTTGTTGGCCCAAGTCCACGAAGTGCAAGGTGAATTCGACAAGGCGTTGGAGGAATACCGCCTTGCCGCCAACGATCCTGTGCAGGGCATGATGTGGCTCAATTCAATGGTGACAACGCTCGTGGGGTTGGATCGTTGGAGTGAGGTTGCCGATGTGCTGTATGAACTTTCGTATCGATTCGTTCCGCAGCCGGGTACGTTGTACGGCTTGTGCACGGCGCTCAGCAAGACGGGACGCTACGACGAGGCCCGTCAGACGGTCGATCGCTATGCACGGTTGTGGCCCAACGATGGCCGGGTCGCGGAACTTCGCCAGATGATACAGGATGCTGAAACGACACCGGGCCCTCAGGAATCAAGTAACCAATGAGACGAGTGAGACCCATGGAGAAGAAGGTTGTGTATTCGATTCGTCTCTCGAGATTGATGAGCGTCATCGCGCTGTTGGTGTTGGCGAGTAGTCTCCTGGGGTCGGGGTGTAGGAAGGGGGTTGCGCCTCAAGCGGAAGTTGAAGCATCGGACCAGGCGGGTCAGCTCCAGGTTGTTGATCCCGGGGATCCCTGGTTTGAGCCGATCGAGACGCAAGCCGGGCTGGTCTTTCATCATGTCAACGGACATGATGTCAAGTATTACATGCCCGAGATCACCGCGGGTGGAGCCGGGTGGTTCGATCTTGAAGGCGATGGCGATCTCGACGTGTATTTTGTTCAGAGCGGGGTGATCGGACAAGAGCTTGCTTTGAATCCCCCCAACCAACTCTTTCGCAACGAAGGGGATGGCGTTTTTACGGATATCACGGACTCCAGCGGGGCCGGCGATCAAGGTTACGGCATGGGGCTGGCCACGGGTGATTACGACGGGGACGGTGATGTCGATCTTTACGTGACCAACTATGGCCCCAACACGATGCTGCGCAATAATGGCGATGGCACCTTCACCGACGTGACCGAGGTTACGGGAACCGGGAACGCCGACTGGGGAGCCAGCGCCGTGTTCCTGGATTATGACGCCGATGGCGATCTTGACCTCTACTGCACCAATTACATCTACTGGTCGCCAAAGGTCGAGCGAACATGCGGCCATTCGAGCAGTAATTACGATTATTGTGCGCCGGTGATCTATCAGGCTCCGACGGCGGACATTCTGTATCGCAACGATGGCGATGGCACGTTCACCGACGTTTCCAAGGAATCAGGAATCCAATCGGAGTTGGGAACCGGGTTGGGCGTTGTGTGCCTGGATTTCAATGGCGATGGGTATGTAGACATCTACGTGGCCAACGATGGCATGCGCAATGTGCTTTGGGTCAATCAGGGTGACGGGACGTTCCTCAACGAAGCTTTACTGGCGGGGTGCGCCGTGGATCAGGATGGCCGCGCCAAGGCGGGTATGGGGGTCTCGGTGGCGGATGTCGATGAGGACGGCAACCCTGACCTGTTGGTGGTCAATCTCAACAAGGAGTCGGATTCCTTCTATCGCAACCAGGGCGAGTATTTTATCGAGGAAGCGGCGCTGGTCGGGCTGTCCACCGTCAGTCGCATGTTCACACGCTTCGGCGTCGGGTTTGCGGATTTCGATAACGATGGTCGGCTCGACATTTACCAGGCCAACGGCAAGGTGACGAAGCAGGAGGGGCCTTTCGTACCGGGAGGGGATCCCTATGCCGAACCCAACATCCTGGTGAAGGGGACCGAGACCGGAAGGTTTGAGGAAGTCTCGCCCCGAGGTGGAGTCGCGGAGGATCTGATTCATGTCAGTCGCGCCGCGGCCTTTGCGGATTTCGATAACGACGGGGGCATGGACATCCTCGTGGCCAACCTCAATGGCACACCCTACTTACTGAGGAATGTGGCCCCCGACCGGGGTGGGTGGATCGGATTCGACGTGCGGGAAATGGCGGGCGGACCGGCCCTCGGGGCCAAGGTCAGTTTCCAGATTGGGGAGCGAACGATCGTGCGTGAAATTCGCACCGGTTCGAGCTATATGGCCGCCAGCGATCCCCGGATTCACGTCGGTTTGGGCGGAACGAACGACGGGCCATCGTCCATTACGGTTCGTTGGTCGGACGGCACCACCCAGCAATTCACAGATGAATTCACCCCGGGTCAGTATCACACGCTTAAGCGGGAGTCGTGAAACGAATTCAACGGAGTGGATGAAAAAACGGTGGGGGCGGGATTCGAACCCGCGAAGGGGACGAGCCCCTTGCCAGTTTTCAAGACTGGTGCGTTCAGCCGCTCCGCCACCCCACCAAGGGATTCAATCGAGCGATGGTCGATTGGGCGGCATCATAGGAACTTTCACCGCGATTGTCTGTTCCGGAGATGTTGATTGAGGGCGTCTTTTCCGGTCGAGAAAGTGAATCCTTCACCTGCTGATTGCGTCAATCGATGCCTGGGTCACATCTCATGCTTCAGAATCATTGGCATTCGGGATCTCGGATCTCGCGCAAGAGCCAGGTCTTGGCAAATTCCCAGTCCCGCTTGATCGTGGCCTGAGAGACATCCAACGCCTCGGCGGTTTGCTCGACGGTCAATCCCACAAAAAAACGCATTTCGACGATGCGAACTTTCCGCGCGTCGATCTTGGCAAGACCATGCAAGGCTTCGTCCAGCGCGATCAGGTCGATGTCCGGCTCTTGGCCCAGCACGATTGAATCCGAGAGAGCCTGTCGTTTTCGATCGCCTCCCCGCTTTAGCCGCTTTTTGTGCTTGGCGTGATTGACGAGAATCCTTCGCATGGAAATGGCGGCGACCGCGAGAAAGTGGTTTCGGGATTCCCATTGCGTTCGCTTCTGATCGATCAGTTTGAGATAGGCCTCGTTGACCAGGGCCGTGGGTTGGAGGGTATGTCCCGCCTGCTCCTGGCGCAGGTAGCCATCGGCCAAAGCGTGCAATTGGTCGTAGACCAGAGGCAGAACTTGATTGAGAGCCTCCTCGTCACCTTCCGAGGCGATCATCAGAAGCCGGGTGACATCGCTGCTGCTTGAATCCACGGTCCCTCCCTGGATCGGAAAAAATTAAAAAACATGAGCCGATGTGTTCCCCGACGTGGCGTTCATTCAGGAGACGGCTCGAAGTCGCTCTTTTTAGTGTACTGGAAGGTGGTTCAAACGGAAGAAACGAGGACAGCGCATCACCGACGATAAGTTTGTCCTTACCAAGGTACAGCTGGCCTGGGAAGCCGTGCTCCTCTTATCCGGCAGGAGAGCAAGCAGCGAGAGAAGGTGGCTTGTGGGCCACCTTTTCTTCTTTTTGGATCGAAACAGATTTTCAGAATTAATGAGCCATGTGCCTTCGGAGTGTTGCGTTCCTTTGAGAAGCGTCGTGCTTCATGGCCAGGCTTGGCCAACCCAGTGCAGATGAGAACATCAGGAGTAAGGCCATGAAAACAAATCACACATGGAAATCCATTGGATGCACCTCGTTGCTTCGGATCATCATGGTCTTGGTGGTGCTGTTGAGCGGCTCGACGGTCCTTGCCGGAACTGAATTCACCTATCAAGGACGACTCTCGGAAGCCGGAACGCCCATTAACGACTTCGCCGACGTGCAGTTCCTTCTCTACGACGGGTCGGATGGGCTGGCGCTCCAGGTCGGCCCGACCGTGACGCTCTTGAATTACGAATTCATCGATGGACTGATCATGAGCGATCTCGATTTCGGAGCCGGTGCGTTCCCCGGGGCCGATCGTTGGCTGGAGATCCAGATTCGCAAACCCGTAGGCTCGGATCCGGATCCGTACGTCACGTTGACCCCTCGGATCAAGATCCAACCCGTACCTTATGCGATGCTCTCCGAATCGGTGGAGTTCCTGCCCGACACGGCCCTGGTGGGGACGTACACGTTGCCGGTCAACTTCTCCAGCGTGTCCAATTCATTCGTGGGTACCCACTCCGGATCCGGTTCGGCCCTGACGACCCTGAACGCCTCGAGCCTGTCCTTCGGCACCCTGCCCACCAACCGACTTTCAGGACAGTATTCGTCCGTTCTTAATCTTTCGAATGGCGCCAACACGTTCGTGGGAAGCGGGACGGGCCTCACCGGTCTCAACGCCGACAACCTCAGCAGCGGGTACGTGAGCCTGACTCGGTTCCCGTTGGGCGGCAACTGGGCTCTCAACTCCGATCTGATGTTCGACTTCGATACTTTCGTGATCGATCCGATCGCCGACCGGATCGGCATGGGAACCAGTTCACCGACCTCCAGCCTGCATCTGAAATCTCTGGGCAGCCTGGAACTTCGTCTGGAAGCCGATTCGAACAACAGCGGAGAAGCCGACCAGCCCAACATCCTGCTCACGCAGGATGGCAACATAATTTCGGGATCGTTCGGATTCTTCGATTCGAGCAATCACCTGCGCATTCGTTCAAACGACACCGGATCGGGCTCCATCAACATCATTCTTGAACCGGAGAACAGAGCCGAGATCATCGGGGCCGGCAGTCCGACCTTTATCGTGCAGCAAGTAGCATTGAGCGGGGCCGACGCCGGGGTGTCGATCCGGGGCAGCCGGAACGGCTCCACGACCACCAACACCGCCTACCTCGACCTGCGGAACTTCGACGACAACGAAGGAGCGGGCACGGACTACATCATGGCCCGGATCTCAAGCGCCATGCAGGACGTCTCGGGCCAGACGGGGTATCTCCGATTCTTCACCAACCAGGGGGCCAGTCTCCAGGAGCGCATGCGCATCGACAAGGCCGGCAACGTCGGGATCGGCACTTCGTCGCCCGACCGGCTGCTTCATCTGTACACCGGAAATTCCGGCGTGACGCCGCAGGGCAACAGCAAACTCGTGATCGAGAACTCCTCCAGCCAGTACATCAACATGATCGCCGGATCGGGTGAATCGGGGCTACTCTTCGGCAATCCCGGCAACGGCAACTCGGCCGGCGGCATCATCTACGACAGCAGTGGTGCACCGGACGGCCTGCAATTCCGGACCAATGGCAACTTGACGCGCATGACCATCCAGGCGGACGGTGACGTCGGCATGGGCACGACGGCCCCTGAAGGTGACTTGCACGTGCGGGGAGATTCGACCCTCGGCTCCATGATCGTCACCCCCGGGACCGCCAATGCGAGTTCCCAGATTCTGCTTACCGAAAACACGTCCGCCTCCCTCGGCGGAATCGTGCGCTACGACGGCACGGCCAACCAGATACGATTCCTGGGGTGGGTAAGCGATGTCGAGACGACTCCGCACATGGTCATCAATCGTGACAACGGTCGGGTCGGCATCGGCACCACCAGCCCCGGAGCCCAACTCGACGTGGCGGGCACCATGCGCACCGACGTGCTCGAGATCGATGGCGGGGCCGATCTGTCGGAGCGATTCAACGTGGATTCATCCAACGGAATCGTCGAGCCGGGCATGGTGGTCTGCATCGACCCGGACCATCCGGGCCAACTCGTTCGCAGCCGCCGGGCTTATGACCACACGGTGGCGGGAGTGATCAGCGGAGCCGGGGGCGTGTCCCCGGGCATGCTCATGGGCCAAGTCGGCTCCATCGCCGATGGCGACTATCCCGTGGCCCTGACCGGACGCGTGTATGTCTGGTGTGACAACGCCAACGGCTCAATCCAGCCGGGCGACCTGCTGACCACGTCCGATCGACCCGGTCATGCGATGAAGGCGACCGATCGCAATCGCGCGTTCGGCAGCATCATCGGCAAAGCGATGACGCCCCTCGATGATGAGCGAGGCCTGGTGCTCGTACTCGTGAGTTTGCAGTAAATCCGTAATGAAATGGTCACCTTGGAGTTCGAACCATGACTTCTCGAAGAATGACATTTCAGTGCCTGCTGGCGACCGGTCTGGGGGTGGCGATCCTCATTCTCGGGGCTCCCTCCGCGGCGAAAGCTTATGGAAGCCCCGAACTGGAGGATCCGCCCGTCCCCAAGTCTCTGGTTCCCCCCGGCTACCGACTCGTGCATGGTGACATTTTGGTTCCTGATGTCGAGGCGAGAAGTGGCGGCGCTCCAATTCCCTGGTCCGATGGCATCGTCTACTTCGAATTCGACGGCAACGTCACCTCCACCAACCGCCAGCTCATGCTCTCGGCGATGGACGAATGGAATTACTCGGGAGCCGACGTGCAGTTCGTGCCCCGGACCGTGGGCAACGGCTCTTTCTACGTACACATTCAATTGTCGGACGGCAACAACGCGGCGATCGGCATGCAAGGCGCCGGCCAGACGATCAACATCGTCAGTTGGGGCAGCAAGTTCATCATGGCCCACGAACTGTGTCACACCCTGGGATTCTGGCACGAGCAGAGTCGCACGGACCGGGACACGTTCGTGGACATCATCACGAGCAACATCGAGTCAGGGCATGAGCACAACTTCGACAAGGAACAAAATTGGTTGTCGCAATCCACATCCTACGATTTTGATTCGGTCATGCACTACGGCCAGTTCACTTTTACGGACTGCCTCATCCCGACGCCGGGATTGTGTGAGACTATCGTTTGCCGAACTGGATACGAAGGCTGGCAATGGTTCATTGGGCAGAAGGACCATCTCAGCTCGAACGACATCCAGGACATGAAGAACGAGTATGGCTCAAACTCGATCGGGCCGCGCTACATCGACTGGACCGTATCCCCCAGCGCCGAGGACGGCAGTCTCCGCTACCCGTTCCGATCCTTCGCTCTCGCCGAGGCCACGGCCCCCGACAACTCGGAATTCTGGATTCGGGGCGGCACCTACGACGAATTGGGCACGACCATCCTCGATAAACCCGGAACGTATCGCGTGCACAATGGCCTGGTGCGAGTTCAATAAAGTGTGATCCCTGAGTGAGGAGCATGCCATGCATCGAATTCAGCCAATTCACATCCTGATCGCGTTTCTCTGGCCCGGACTGTCTGTGCCCACCTCGGCCCAACTGGATATTCAGGTCAGCGTGAAGTTCATCCTCAGCGACGGCGGGGCCCGCCCAACCGGTGCAATCGACACGGATGCGGAAGTGCAGGCCCAGATCGACTTGGCCAACCAGATTCTCGACTCGACCGAGCGCGGCTATCGACTGGACCTGGTCGAGATCATCGATCTTCCCGGGCAAGGCGGGTTTTACGACGCCGAAATCACCAACAGCAACAAGGAGAGTCTGGAGTCTTTTGCGAAACTCTTTCCACAAGTGTTTATCTGGCGATCCAACTCGATCAACATTTATATCAACAACGACGACGGATCGGGTATTTGCTCGTTTCCCGGTGCGGGGGACGATCTCATCCTGCTCGGGCAAGCCGTTGGGACCACGACGATCCTCCACGAGATCGGGCACTATTTCGATCTCTGCCACACGCAGGGCTGCCCATGCGGCTCCTGCGATTCTGAAGATACCGGCGAATGCCACGACACGCCGGCCAACGACGGCATCTCCGACACGTTGCCCGACCTGCAATGCTGGTTCCAGAACGACATCGCCCAGTGGACGTACGGCTCGAACTACGGCGCACTATCGGTCGCACGGCAGAATCTCGTGGATGATGTCTTCTTCAACGTGATGTCGTACCACTCCAACCGCAGCGTCCTGACCGACGATCAGATGGACGTGTTCACGGATCTGGCCAACGACATCCGGAACAGCGTGGTCACGGGTCAGACCTGGTTCGTGGACGGGTCGGCCAACACGATCTCCCCGACCGGCAGCAGCCAGTTGCCTTTTCAGAATGTGCTCGATGGGATCTTTGTCGCCTCGAACGATGACATCGTGCTCATCCGGACCGGCACGTACAACGAATTTCTGATTCTCAATCAACCGGTGACGATTCGCGCCTCGCGTGGGCTTGTGCGAATCGGAACGAGTAACTAAGACTCGATGGAGTTGAAGATGCGCATGCGAAAACACAATTTGATCATTCTGGCAGGTCTGATCCTGGCCTCGTGGGTCGCGCCACCGGCCTTCGCACAGCTTGAGTGGCGAGTCAGCGTCAAGTTCATTCTCGATGGCAACGACAATCGGCCCGCCGCGGCCGGGTCGCTGTCCTCCGATGCCGAAGTCCAGGCCCAGATCGACCTCGCCAACCAGATTCTCGATGACACGGGGCGAGGGTATCGACTCGTCTTGACGGAAACCGTCGATCTCTCGGGCGTCGATGAATGGTTCAATGACAATGTCTTGACCAGCAAGGGCCCCTTGGAAGCGGCCGCGGAGGGTGACCCTTCCACGTACGCCTGGCGATCAAACGCCATCAACATCTACATCAATGGCAGCAATTCGTCGGGCGTCTGTTCCTTTCCCAATATCCTTGGCGAAGACATCATTTTTCTCGGGCAAGACGTACGAAACACGACCATCCTGCACGAAATCGGACACTACATGAATCTCTGCCACACCCAGGGTTGCATCTGCGGGTCGTGCGATCCCGACGGGTTCCTCGACGAATGCAATCGGACCCCCGGGAACGACGAGGTGGGCGACACGCTGCCTGATCTGG
>JAPULD010000522.1 GCA_027295365.1 Planctomycetota bacterium | reverse complement strand
GTGTTTTTATTCAGGGCAACAAGACGTCCCGCATTCATGTAGAGCACATCGCCAATGACAATGGGCGATGCGGAGAAGCCCCATTTGGGAGGGTGACTTTCAGTTCCTCTTGCAAATTTCTCGACCACTGAACCTGTCCTGTTGCGGCATCCAGTCTGAAGAGTTTTCCTTCGCGGTTGAAGGTGTAGACGGAGTCTCCATCGACGGATGGTGTGGTCAGGGTTCCGCCCGCGTGGTTTTCATTCCAGATATCTGCCTCATAGCGGTGCGTCCATATTTCCTCACCCGTTTCGGGATTGAGGCAGTAGACGACATCCTCACTCGTTTCCTCGTCGTACCCCATCGTATAGAGCCTTCCATCGCTGATGGCGAAGGAGGAATGCCCCACGCCCAGCTGCTTGCGCCACAAGGTTTCTTTGGCGGGGGTGGATTTCCAATCGCTTTCCAGGGAGATGCCGTTCCGATCGGGCCCACGTCAATGGGGCCAATCCAGCCCATCGTGCGAAGCCATGGAGGGAGAGATCAAAGTCATCGAAGCGATCAGACAGACAAGGCAAGGCAGGGTCTTCATTGGGGTGACCTTCACAAAGGTGAATGTTGATCGATTTTTTTTACCCGAACTGAAGGCAATCAGTTCTACATCTTGTCATATTTGTTGAAGCATTGATCATTTTCGATGCCCAACTCATCGATGACCATAAAAATGACAATCGTGAATAGGTCAATTCACGATTGTCAAGATCGTTCTGGAATCGTTCTCGACGATATCCATTTTGGTTGATCGATTGAACCGTCAGGCGTCAGGGCGTCTCGGCCCTTTCAAGCCTCGCGATCTGTTCGCCGGAGACCATCACTGCAATATCGATGACACTGCCTTCCTCATCGCGGTTCAAGTGTAATTGCACGTAGGTCGCACCCGCCAGAAACATGTGGTCATTTTCATCAGGTTCCCGGATCGGGCTGGCGGGACGACCCGGCCAGGCGAACGTAATGAATCCATCCTCGACCGTCAGGACCATGTTGCCATCCAGGGGTGGCGCATCTTCGCCACGATCGAGGATCAGCCATTCACCCAGGATCGAGCCGAACTGATCTCTGATTTCTTGATTGGCAACTTCCAGCTCTTCTGGCGTACGCCCCATGAGCGTAATGATGCGGGGCGGGTCGAATGCTTTGGCTTCGAGGGTGGGATTCAACTCGATATTCTCGAACGTGGCCACGTTCATCGCCCCGATGGCGGTGTTGAAGTACGACCATTTCATGGGAATCAGGCCACCTTCGACATCCTGATAGTTGTCGAACGTAAACATGGGAATGCCTTCCCCTTCATGGCCTGCATACAGCCCGGTGCCGATGTCGAAATACAACGTACGTGCATGGCCGCCACTCGTTGTCGCGCTCACGGCGTAACACGCCCGATTGTCGAAGTTCACGCGTTGCGTGGTCTGCATGGAGGAATAGAATTCCTCGGGGTTGAGAAAACGAGCCAGATCGCCAAGTTCCTGGATCCCTTCCAGACCGGCATCCTCGAGGATGACGGTGGGTTCGTCGCCTCCAATGCTCCAGGCCATATCGGTTGACATCGCGTATTCAAATTCGGATAGTGTTTCCGTACTCCAACGTAAACCCAGTTGTGAATCCCAGAGAAGCTCGGTGGCTCCGGAATCAACAACATTGAACAGTTCCTCGTTGGTGCCGGTGAATCGCAGGGAGTTCAGGCGATTGAATGCATCAGGACCACCACTGGCCTCGACGTGCTGGGCGAACAGGGACGCCGGGGTGGGCAGTTCGCCCTGATCTTTCGAAGCAGACACGCTGGTTACATCCGCGGTGGCACGAAAATCCAGACACGACATCTCACCCTTGCCGCTGCGGCAATAGAGCAACCCATGGCTGAGCACGGGATGCGTCCAGAAGCTGCCGCCCCCGGTCAATTCCTTGCGACGGGACAACTCGGTGTATTTGTCAGGGGTCGCTTCGGCGATGATCACCTCGCCCTTGGCGTCGATGATGACCAATCGCCCTCCCGCGAGCGTCAACGCCCCGGCTCCCAGGCCACGCTGTCGCCATTGCTCCTTGCCATCGAGGTCGATGCATTTGAGGATCGACTCGTCAAAGCCGTACAGGTGGTTATCACAGAGGACGCTGCCGGTCATCTTGTTCCGCATGACGCGGCTTTCCCACAACTGCTCCAATTCGTTGCCGGTCAGTTTCAGCATCATGCAGCCACGCTCGTACCCGGCGCTGACGAAAATGTGGTCGTCCATCACAATGGGGGTCATCGCGTAGATCTGGGGCGACTTGACCCATTCGTACATGGCAATCTCGCTGCCATCGGTTCGATTGATCACCGCCAGGCCATTGCCATTGAACAACGCCAGCAGGTCGCGACCATCGTTGGAGAATGGGGCGGGTGTCGAATACGCGTTGCCATAATTCGTTTCGGTGATCCAGATATCTTCGCCACTATTCTTGTCGATCGCGGCCAGCTTGCCCAAGTTCATGTAGATCACATCGCCAATGACAAGAGGTGAAGCGGAGAAACCCCAGGTGATGGGGACGACTTCCAGTTCCACCTTCAGGTCGCGCTCCCAGATGACTTCGCCGGTCGCCGCGTTGAACCGGAAGAGTTTGCCTTCGCGGTTGGAGGTGTACAGGTCATCACCATCAACCGTGGGGGTCGTCAACGCGCCGCCATCGTGGGCGAAGTCCATGAGCGTGGCTTCGTATCGATGCGTCCAGATTTCTTCGCCCGTCTCGGGATCAAGACAGAAGATGACATCCTCACCCGCTTCATTATCAAAGCCAAGGGTGTAGAGCTTGCCATTGCTGATGGCGAAGGAGGAATGCCCCAGCCCGAGCTGCTTGCGCCACAACGATTCGCTGGCGGGGGTGCTACTCCAGTCGCTCTCCATCGAAATGCCGGTGCGATCAGGTCCCATCCACTGGGGCCAGTCGTCGCCACTTGGGGAGGCCATTGCAGGGGAGAGCAGTGATCCGACGGCGATCAGGCAGGCGAGATTGGTGAGCTTTCGCATCGGGGAGTTCCTTTTCTGGGGGGAAGCGGGGAGACGTGGTATCGAAGGGGTCGGGGTCTTGAACCGGTCCGATGGTAGGGGGTGGTGGCTCGGAGTGCCATGATATAATTTTTTCGCCATGCGAATCACGGATCCGTCGGAGATCGGGATGGGGGGCGAGTGTGGTCGGCTGTCAGAGGGGCTGGCTGACCGGTGAGTTTTCTGGGGGTTATCCGGGAGTTATCCGGTGGCGGGGGTGGGGGCGTCGCCTGATTGGCGGACGTCGTGACCATGTTCTGCGAAGGCCTTGAAGTTCCTCATGAACTTCAGATTCTGTTTGCGGAAGAACCCCGACGCCAGGAGCCCCATGAGCCTGAGCATGATGCCTTTGAAATGGTATTGGCAGGTACTTTCCCATCTGGTGTGGTTCTCATTGAGTTCGATGAAGCGGTTCTGCAGGGTGTTGCCTCCACCCGACCATTCGTAGGTGCCTTCCATCGAATCGGGGAGATTGTTGGCGGTGACTGTTTCGATGAGTTCGAACTCGCGTTTGCCATTGAGGAAGACGAGCTTCGATGTCGCCCCGGGCTGGCCCGGCTCGCCCGAGAGTCGTTCGAAACTCTGCAACCCCGTCTGCCACTTGACGAGATTGGCCTCGTTGTCGAACAGCTCGATCACAAGATCGCGCGGCAGGTCGATGTCGATGGAAACGGTGTAGGGTTTCATGGTTACTTTTTGGCGAATGATTGTGTTCCATCCCACACAAATGTACTGTTCCACGCGCCTCACTATTCCTACATGCTAGAAATTGCCAGCATCAACTCGTGGTATCACGGTAAGCGATGGACGGCGCACTCCTCTTTTCCATTCTTCGTACGATAGCATTGAATTCCACGCTGTTTCATCATCTACCTTCTCGATATAGGCAGAATTATACATGTTGTTAATTTGTTCAGCTATTTGTTTGAGGCGCGGATCAATAGCATGTGGAATCTTGTCGCGGTTGAGATTCAGTGCACTTTGTTTGTCAGAAACATCTGGTATGAAAACAATTGAGCATTCCCCGTCTACGCTGAACGAAACATCTCGATATTCACAGTGTGGAGATTGCCACACAGCATGACGTTCGCCTTCAATGTATAGATTCTTGTAGTACCAAAGTCGGTATCCACATACCAGTTTTCCGCCGTGATCTTGGATGTACCGTTTTACATTCTGGTCACAACAGCCTTGGCGCGACCAATCTTCAGGGCGTGTGGGAAGATAGATAGGTTCGACGTCTGGATTAATGGTTTTACAAAATGCTTTCACATTCTCGTCGATTTGCGTAGGAGTCGTCAAGCGTTTCGAATTGAAAATCATTTTCATCAATTTCTGCGAATCGGTGGGAAGCGTTATCCCCGAGCGTGTGGTCTTGCCTTTCATTCGATTTCGAGCTTTAAGATCTCTGGCCTTCTGTCTCATTTTGTCTTGTTTTTTTTTAGACATAATCAACTCTGGATTTAATGGGATCCTAGGTTGTGGATTGAAAGGGATTATGGAAAAATAAGCATAGAATCAGTAAAGTGTCAAGGATTAAGCAGTGGGAATTCGCACACCGTGATCTTCTTCGCACTGCTTGGCAATCTCATACCCCGCATCCGCGTGCCTAAAGATGACCAGGATGGGGTCGTTCTAGAGTACGCGTTTGAGGCGCTCGTCGGTTTCAGGTGTGCCGTCGCAGACGATGACTTGGCCGGCGGGTTGGGCGAAGCCGATGGCGTTGCTCGGAAGTCTTTTTCTCGTAAGAGAAATCATCCCGCTTCCTTCATGGCCGCGGCCCTGACGTAGTCGGAGATGCCGCGATAGCCGAGTCTCTGGGCTGCTTCTTCAAGTCGTAGTTTTTCCTCGGCGGTGACCCGAATATTGATCTGGGCTGATCGTTTTTCTGAGGTCGCCGGTTGAGGTGGGCTTTCGCCTTGCTCCAGCATCGTTGCCACGGCTAATGTCAATGCTTCAAGTGTTGATGCAGCACAACGCGCAATCGTCGATCCATCCGCCATCACCATTGGCATTTCGAGTGCGCGGCCAAAATAACCGACATCGGGATCTTTTTGAATCATGAGCCGATAGCCATGGGCGATTTCCGCAGATTGTTTCCATAGTGCGGCATCAAATGGAGAATCAGCCTTCTTTCCCGAGTCCGAGTTTTTCCTTGATTTCGCGGACATAGACGTATTTGACTCTCCGCTTGTGTACGGGAATCACAATCGGTGATTCACCTTCCTTGGTAAATACATGATGGGAACCTTTGATTCGACTCAGCGTCCAGTCGTGAGTTTCGAGGAGTTTCTTGACCTCTGCAAAACGTACATCCGATGGCATCAGGTGCCCTCCAATCCATTCCGCTCATGTGAGGACTCCTTTCCTTTCAGCGGAGGTACTTTGGTCCAGATCCATCCGGCCAAACAAGTATGTGTATATCATATGCTATACATGACTGAGCGTCAAGCTGCTTTACGGCAATTTCATCGGTATCTGCACGCCCTGCTCATCCGCACACTTCCGCGCAATGTCATACCCCGCGTCCGCATGTCTGAAAATCCCCATCATGGGGTCGTTGGTGAGGACGCGCTTCAATCGGGCGTCGGCTTCGGGGGTGCCGTCGGCGACGATGACTTGGCCGGCGTGTTGGGAGAAGCCGATGCCGACGCCACCTCCATGGTGGAAGCTGACCCAGCTTGCCCCGCTGATGGCGTTGACCGCGAAGTTAAGCAGGGGCCAGTCGCTGACCGCATCCGTGCCGTCCAGCATGCCTTCGGTTTCGCGATTTGGAGATGCGACGGAACCACAATCCAGATGATCGCGACCGATCACGATGGGGGCGCTGACCTTGCCCTCGCGCACCAGTTCGTTGAACTTCAACCCCGCCTTGTCCCGCTCGCCCAACCCCAGCCAACAGATGCGGCAAGGCAATCCCTGACCCCCTGCGCCGATTTTCTCCTGGGCCTTGTGAATCCAGCGATGCAATGATTCATGTTTCACCGGGTCGGGGAACAATTCGAGGATCGCCTGGTCCGTCACCTCGATGTCCTTGGGATCACCCGAAAGGGCGCACCATCGGAAGGGACCGCGCCCCACGCAGAATTGTGGCCTGATATACGCGGGTACGAACCCCGGAAAATTGAACGCATCCCCAAACCCATTGTCGTAGGCCCTTTGGCGAATGTTGTTGCCATAGTCAAAAGTCTTCGCCCCCAGGCTCTGCAGTTCGACCATCAACTCCACATGTCTCGTTATCGAATCGATCGACCGCTTGTCGTATTCAGTTGGATCACTCTCGCGCAACGCATCCGCTTCCTCGCGCGATAGATTCTGTGGGTAATACCCATTCCGAGGGTCGTGGGCCGAGGTCTGATCGGTCAGGGTGTCGGGGATGAGATTGCGGTTGACGAGTTCTTCCAGCAGATCGATCGCGTTGCCCAGCCAGCCGATTGAAATACCTTCGCCATATTCCTTGGCCTTGATCGCCCGATCAATCGCATTGTGAATCTGATCACCATTGAATATCTCATCGAGATAGCGATCGTGCTTGCGCTTCTCCAGCCTTTCGATGCACATTTCCGCCATGAGGCAGACGCCATCGTTCATGGTGATGGCCAGGGGTTGGGCCCCACCCATGCCGCCACATCCTGCGGTGACGTTGAGCGTGCCTTTGAGGGTGCCGTTAAAATGTTGTCTCGCTGCTTCGGCGTAGGTCTCGTACGTACCTTGCAAAATCCCCTGGGTACCGATGTAGATCCACGAGCCTGCGGTCATCTGGCCAAACATGATGAGGCCCTTGGCGGCAAGATCGTCGAAGTGGGACTGGGTGGCCCAGTGGGGGACGAGGTTGGAGTTGGCGATGATGACGCGGGGGGAGTCGGTGGTGGACTGGACGACGCCCACGGGCTTGCCCGATTGCACAAGGAGTGTTTCGTCGGGTTCGAGGTTTTGCAATGACTTGATGATGGCGTCGTAGCACGCCCAGTTTCGCGCGGCTTGTCCTCTGCCCCCATAGACCACCAGCTCGTCGGGCTTCTCCGCGACCTCGGGGTCGAGGTTGTTCATCAGCATCCGCATCGCCGCTTCGGCCTGCCAGGTCTTGCAGGTCATGGTCGAGCCCCGCGGGGCGCGGACGGTGCGGCTGCCGGCTGATGATGTGGTGGTGGGGGCGGTGGTCATCAAATCGTCTCCAATGAGAAAGGCAAGCTCATGATTCTTCACATCCTAGTCCGGATGCGGGTCCCTGAAAGGGGTTCGAAAGCGTAATAATATTTGGATTTTGTTCGGGTTCTAGCCTTTCAATCTTTTTCGACTTCTGTACGTTGGTTAATTGCTGTGTTGTTGAAACGACATTCGAACGATTCGTCGATCTGGAAAGGACCTGATATGACTCCCGCCATCTTGCAAACCCCGCCCATCACCGGTGTCTTCTGTCGCAACGAACTGAATACGCGCGACCCCGAGAAGGCGGGCGAGTTCTTCAGGCAACTGTGCGGCTGGACCACTGAGAAGGCCAAGCTGGGTGAGTTCGATTACCAGTGGTTCCGCAAGGATGGCGTCAAGTTCGGAGGCATCCTCGACATGTCCAGTCCCGAGTGGGGGGAGATGCCGCCACATTGGATGCACTACATCGCGGTCGATGATTGCAAGGCGTGCGTGGAAAAAGTGAAGGAACTGGGGGGCAAGATCTGTTACGAAGGCATGGAGGTGCCGGGCATTTGCACGTTCGCGGTCATCTCCGATCCCACGGGTGGCACGTTTACGTTGTATCAATCCCACGTGCCCATGGATATTGGCGATGGCTTCGCCTGGATCGAGTTGATGACGCGCGATGTCGAGGCGGCGGTGAATTTTTATACGCAACTCTTTGGCTGGACGACGCAGACGATGCCCATGGGCGATGAAGGCGAGTACACCATTTTCATGCAGGGCGACACCCGGGTTGGCGGATGTCTACTCCTGCAGGGCGAGCAGACCGAGAAGATGCCCACGACCTGGTTCGGATACATCGGCACCGACGATTGCGATCGTGATGCAATCAAGGCCGAACAACTCGGCGCGACGATCGAAGTGCCTCCCACGGACATACCGGGGGTCGGGCGGTTTTTCTTCTTCATCGATCCGACGGGAGCGCATTGCGCGATGTATCAGGCCAAGGCACCCGCGTGATTCCTGGTCGATTGGAAGGCTAGAGAGATGTCATAAAATTTGATGTGTGATTTACGCTTCACTCAAGACCATCGGTGAGTCTGCGCGTCACGTCAAGACGCAGAAACGAACCGAACTGGTCGGGTGCATCGTTGTAGCTGAATCGTGGTGAGGCTTCTTCCTTGGCCAGGATCGGCAACTGCGCCCTGACCAGGAAAAACTCTTCATCGCTGACGAGGCGGGGTTGGTACTTCGTAATCCGGTTGTCGCTGAAGATGGGATAGAGCTTGAGCGTGAATTGAGGTTGTGTGGAACTGGCTGTGATTTGGAGCATGGCGGCGAGACTGAAGGGGGGGCAATCCTTCTTGGCGTAACGGCCCGGCGTGTTGAACATGAAATTGCCCAGTGAGTAGAGAATCCAGCATCCCTGATACTGTTCGATGGCCTGAATGGCATGCGAGCCATGCCCGATGACGAGATCCGCCCCCGAGTCGATGAGTGCGTGGGCCAGTGAGGTCTGTTTCTCGGTATGGGCGGCGTAATTGATGCCCCAATGGGGGTAGGCGATCAAGAATGCTTCAGGGGCATTTTGGCGAAGCCTGCGTATGTGCTCTTTGGCCTTGGGGATGGACCACTCGTTGACCCCGGGCTTGTCGGGGCCAGCATAGAAATCATATTTTACACGATACGTCGTGCGGCTTTCGAATCCTGAGGCCACGATGACCTTGATTTCATGGTCGCTCACTTTCAAGTTGAAGTGGATGGGGCGCTGAGCTTCCGATTCATTCAGCCCGGCCCCGAAATACTGCAGCCCATGCTGGTCAAGCGACGTGAGGGTATCGACGAGTCCGGAGGAGCCATAGTCCATCGAATGATTGTTGGCCAGGGAGAGGGTCGTGAAGTGATGCGCCTTCAGCGTGGTGGGAGTCTTCGCGGGGTTTGCACGATGAAGATATGTCTTGATTCCCGAGAGTGGCGTGTGCGGAAGATCGGTGACGGTGGTCTCGAAATTCGCGACCACGTGATGGGCATCATCGAGCAAAGGGGCCAAGCCACGTAATGTGTACTCGTAACCCTCGGATTCAAGGATGTTCGTCTCACCCTTTTCCTTCAACCGGGACTGGTAGGTTTCACCAAAACTTGTGTCGCCGACGAAGAGTATTCGGGCTTCCGAATCGGTGGTCGCCAGTGCGATCAAGTCCGGATTCGCATGAGAATTTCCGGGCATGACTCGACAACCCGTCAGGACTGACATGATCAGCAGGAACAGGACGATTTGATGGAGATCGCGCATGGAGTGTACGTAACAGGTATTTCGGCGATTCTCGACTCAAGGTCGAAAACTCAGGATGTTTGAGAAGACCGGGGTTTCGATGCTCTGGAGCCTTTGATCATAATTTTGGCAAGCGTTCATCAATATCGAGCCATGGCATGCGTAGAGAAGGGTGAGGCAACACCACGTTCTCCGACCGTCGCTCTGGGAAGGGGACGGCAGGAACGCGCCATCTTGATGGCGTTCCCACACGCTGGGAGAAGAGGCAGCACGACGACAATCTTTGTCGACCCTTGACCCTGTGGATTTGGACTTGTCCAAGCCTCGCCACAGGGCCATTTTTTGTAGATCTCAGCCAGTAATCTCGACGTAAATCAAGGCGAACGGGTCAGTTCTTGGGTATGCACGCATTGATCAAGGACTTTGCGGGCATGGCGGATGTCGTCCACGCAAACGAATGTCAAGCGGCGGTTCTCATGCCGTTCGCGTGCTCCTGAAGACCATGGATCGACTCCAGGTTGCCCGCGGCGATCAGGACGTCCCCCGCTCCGAGAACTTCGTCGCCCTCGGGATGAATCCGAGGTCCAGTATTGGGATGATAGATCGCCACGAAGACAACATGATCGTGTCGATCCTCGCATTCGCGAATGGTCATCCCGATGAGCGATGTGTCAGGCTGGACGGTCAGTTCAACGAATTCGATGCCGCTTTCCGAAAGGTTGTTGCGGATCAGGATGTCGGCAATCTTGTGATCCACCAGCGACGAGGCGATGTTCTCGCCCCCGGCGTGAATCGGTGAGATGACGCGAGTGGCCCCGGCACGCTTGAGTTTGGGAAAGGTCATGAGATCGTCGGCGCGGCTGATGATGAGCAGATCAGGATTGAGTTCCCTCACACTCAGGGTGACGACGATGTTCTCGGTATCCGAGCATGTGAGACACGCGACGCCTTGGGCCACCTGGACTCCCGCTTCGGCGAGTGTGTCATCGTCGGTGGCATCGCCACACAATGCGAGATGACCTCGTTCGATGGCCTCGTTGATGCGATCCTGGTTGGGATCGATGCAGACGAACGGTACGTCCTTCATGGCCAGGCTGCGACAACAGGCCTGACCCACGCGACCCAGGCCGCAGATGATGAAGTGGTTGGAGAGCTTTCTGATTTTCTGCTTCATCCTTCGCTCCTGAGCGGCATGCACGTTGAAGATGATCGGCGCAAGTTGACTGAATGAATAGGTGAACACGCCCAAGCCACCCACGAGCAGGGCGGCGGAAAAATACATGCCCCAGTCAGTCAAGCCGTAATCGCCATAGCCCACGGTGGTGATCGTGATGATGGTGAAATACAGCGCTTTGGGAAAGCCCCATCCCTCGATCGACATGTAGCCGAACGTGCCGATGGCCAGCACGATGAGGACGGCCGCAATGGCCCTGCGGATGGGATTGACCGGTCTGATGAGGCAACTCCTGAGGCCGCGTGTTCAGCCATCGCGACCATGAGTTATCGGCCGGATGAAACCCGGGATGAAGGGGATCTGATGAAACGCCTCGAAGTAATCACGTTCATACGCCATCCCTTCGAGGGCATGTCCGAATGGAGGCACCCCGGGATGATTCCGATAATGACTGTGAATTCGGAGTGCGAATCACGTCGCAACCAGTCCGCTTGCAGACTTCAAAATTCAGATTGATCGCCTTGAACACACAAGCCTACGTCGTGATTCTCGTGAAATGAACGACTCTTGAAGCTGTCTGGAGAGACCACTGAAAACGCTCACTCTTCGGCCAGTGCATCGATCATGATCTGCTCGTTCTTGAATGGAACGTACTCTTCGTTGTACCAATGCCACCACGCGTCGATGTCGTAGTTGAGGTGGGCGGTGGATTGTTCCATCTCGGCGCTCGTCATCGCCACCAGGACCCTGTGCACCTCGGTGCGATAGAAGATCACGACCGCATCAACCACACGCATGAGGGTACCCTCGTGGATCGTGTCGATGATCGGGACGAACGCGCCCGCCGCATTGCCCACGATAGGGATGACGCCCGCGACATAGGCACGTTGCGTCTCGATGGAGATCCAGGCGAGATCTCCCGTCCCCCGGGGCGCAGGTCCACCCGCGGCTTGTCCAAAGATGAGCAGGGGGATGGCCTTGTAGGCACTGAGTGAACTGGCCAGGATTGCCGCGTTGGCCACGACCTCATGGTCGTCGCTGCGCAAGGCAAGATCGAGTTGTTGCAGGACCGGATCGCTCGCATCGTCGCCAAGTCTTTTCGTCGCTTCATGCCTCATGGCCGAGTCGTCGTGATGGATGGCAATCCATGCCAGTACATCCTGACCACTTTCGTCTTGATGAGCGAAGTGGTCGAGCATGGCCAGGCGAACATCGTCCTTCTCACGAGAGAAGACTTCGATCATGAGACCATACGAGGCCGGGTCGGTGAATTCACGAATCAGATCAAGCCCCTTCCCACGGATCGCTTCGACCCGCATGTTCCGGAAATGCTTGTACCGAATGGTCTTGAGCTGGCGTTCGTAGTCTCGGATTCTCGCTCGGTTCGAGAAAGCGTGAGTCATGAAATCGCTGTATTGATAATTCACGATGGGAGGGACGATTCCCTCGGGGGGCAGGGGCTTGAGCAATGCCGGATCATGCGTCTCAGCGTTGACGATCATCTCATCGGTGGCTTCGAGTTGATCGTCGCTCGTCTCCACGAGCAAATCCTCGGGCAAAGTCGATTGCGCATGGATCACGCTGGCCGGCGCCATGAGCAACGGGAGAGCAATGCAGATCGTCTTGAGGTGGGTATTCAAAACCATGGCCAACTCAGCATTCTAGATGCGAGTCGATCGCTCTGCCGTCATGAATGTTGAATACTGGAGTAATGGCCTGATTACGAGGGCCAATGGTGCATCGCTTCGACAGGAATCCAGGGGCGAAAGCGTTATTGATAGCCAAGGGGCTGGCTTGCCTCCACCAATCGTTCGTTGCCCACGGAGGTGACGATGTATTCCAGGTTTCCCAATTCCGTCCGGGCCTGTGTCGCCTGTCTTCTGGTGGTGAAACTGCCGATCTGCACGACGTAGAGGTTCCGGCCTCGATCATCACGCTGGGGGATCACCCGGGCAGGCCCCAACGAACGGGATCGGCCTAACGAATCGGCATCACTGGCCGCGCGATCCGCACGGTCTCGATCACGGAAAGCTCCCACCTGGAGCACGAATTCACTCGGGGATTCATAGCCAGAGGAATCTGAGTAAGAGTTTGATCGTACGTTGGGATTCGTGGCCAGTTGCATCCACCGGTCCGCGGCTCCAAAATCGCCAGCGGCTTCAAACGCAATGGCCACGTGTTGGGCGGCCTGCTTGGAATCTGACCCCTCAAGGCTGGAAGCCGCTTCCTTGAAGAGTTGGGCGGCCTCCAGATGGCGCTTCTGATTTAATCGAATGAGACCCAGCATGGCCTTGGCATTGCCTGAGGTCTTGCGATTCGAGGAGTTGATGGCGATGATGAAATAGGTCTCCGCCTCGTTCATATCATCCAGCTTGTAGGCACTGAGCCCGGCCAGATACGCCGCATCCTGTCGATCCGTTCCCCGGGAGATTTTCAGGACGGAAACCGCCTCCTGGCGGGCCTCCTTGTATCGATGGGCATCAAAATCGGTCTTGGCCTTGGCCAGGCCCCCAGTCGATTGAGTGGATTCGCATCCGATGAGAAACAGAACGGAGCACAGCGTCGCGGAGAGCCAGAACTGGGGTTTTCTCATCGTTGCCTCCATGCAAGCTTTCAACAAGGCGGCACCTGCTTGGCCGCTCGGCGTGGGACACGTATCGTACAGATCGAGGCCCGTTCGCCAATTTCCCGGCAGGATGTCGAAAATATGCAGATTCTCACCCGCATTCTCCGTCGCTTTCTTTTCTCCCCGATGAGAGTGGCCGTCGTTGATGACCAGAAATCGTGGAAGGGGATAGAACTCTATATCGGGGCCCTTCACTTGGCCAAGGCCATCAACAAGGCCAGCGATCGTCCCAATATCGGGGTTCTGCTACCCACTTCGGGGCTTTTTCCCATGGCTCTGGCCGCAATATGGAAGCTCGGGAAGACGATCGTTCCCTTGAACTATCTGCTCAGCCGGGAGGAACTGGAATACATCATCGCGGATTCCGAGCTGGATCTGGTGGTGACGGTCGGGCCCATGCTGGAGCATCTTGGCAATATGCCCGAGGGCGTTGCGGAACTGAAACTCGATGAGATGAGCTTCAAGGGCTTTCCTCCCCTTCGAGGCACCAAGCACCAGCCTGAGGATTTCGTCGCGGTACTGCTTTACACATCGGGAACCTCGGGTAAGCCCAAAGGCGTGATGTTGACCGCCGCCAACCTGTTGGCCAACGTCGATCAGTGCACCGAGTGGGCGGAATTCACCAAGGCCGATTCCATCCTGGGTGTATTGCCCCAGTTCCATAGTTTCGGGTTCACGATCCTGACGCTCCTTCCCTTGTCCATTGGTTGCAAGGCGACCTACACCGCCCGGTTCAATCCCCGAAAATTGCTGACCTTGATGCGGACGCATAAACCGACCGCGTTCATCGCGATTCCCTCGATGTACAACGCGATGCTCAGCGCCAAGAGCGCGGAGCCTGACGATTTCAAGAGTTTCAGGCTTCTGGTCGCAGGAGGTGAGCCCCTGCCCGAGGCGGTGGCCATGGGGTATCAGGAGAAGTTTGGCGTCACGATCAACGAAGGGTATGGACTCACCGAGACGGCTCCCGGGACCAACATCTGCATTCCAAGGATTTACAAACCAAAATCCGTCGGTCCGCCCTTGCCGCGCATCGAGGAGAAGATCGTCGATGGCGAAGGCAAAAGGCTGGGCGTCGATGAGGAAGGCGAGATATGCATCAAGGGCCCCAACATCATGAAGGGCTATTTCAAACTTCCCGAAGAGACGGCGAAAGTGTTCGACGATGAGGGCTTCTTCAGGACCGGTGACATGGGCCGTATGGATTCCGATGGACATTTGTTCATCACAGGACGCATCAAGGAGATGCTCATCATCGGGGGGGAAAATGTATTCCCGCGTGAGATTGAAGAGGTGCTCGATTCCCACCCAAGTGTTCACGCTTCAGCCGTGATCGGCATGATGGATGAATCCAGAGGCGAAGTCGCCCTGGCGTTCGTGGAGATTGAAGAGGATGCGGAGTTCGATGCGAAGGAATTGAGGGCGCATTGCCGCAAGTCATTGGGCCAGCACAAGGTGCCGCGCGAGGTGCGGATGCTGAAGGAACTCCCCCGGAACCCGACTGGGAAGATCATGCGCAGGAAGCTGAACGCAGAGACGACATCGGATGAGTAAAGCAAACTCTATCACTATTCCTCAATGCCTACGATAAGCCCATGACCGATTCTCCAATCACCATTCGCCTGGGCCACAGTCCCGATCCCGATGACGCCTTCATGTGGTGGCCACTCTTTGTATTGGATGGAGCCCCGCCTCGACTGGACACGGGTCGCTTCCGCTTTGAACCGGTCATGCAGGACATCGAGATGCTCAACCGGCGTTCGATGTCTGGTGAACTCGAGATCACCGCCATCAGCGTGGCTCAATACCCCCAAGTCAAAGACACGTACGCGTTCACCTCGTGCGGCTCGTCCATGGGCGATGGCTATGGCCCCAAGCTCGTGGCCCGGGAGCCGATGATGACGCTTGAAGATCTCAAGGATCCTGGGGTTGTCATAGCCGTGCCGGGAGTTCGAACCTCGGCGTTCGCGACCACGAGCCTGATGCTGGGGGCAGGAGCTTTCAAATACGAAGTCGTCGAGTTCGATCGGATCATCGAGGCGATGGTCAAAGGTGACTATCAGGCGGGGCTGATCATTCACGAAGGACAGTTGACGTACGCCGATTCAGGGCTTCATCTGGTCGAGGATCTCGGACATTGGTGGACGAAGAAAACGAACCTGCCCCTGCCCTTGGGGGGGAATGTCATACGTCGGGATCTTGAGACGCTCTATGGCCAGGGGACGCTTCAGGACGTAACGACGTTGCTGGCCCAGTCGCTGGAGTATGCACTGGGACATCGCGAGGAGTCGATCGCGTATGCCATGGATTATGCCCGAGATATGGGGACCGATCGGGCGGACCAGTTCGTCTCGATGTACGTCAACAAGTGGACCCTGGATTTTGGTCCCATGGGTCGTAAAGCGGTCTCACGGTTCCTGAATGAGGTCCATGCCATCGGTCTGGGGGCCCATCCGGGCGAGGTTGATTTCATAGAACCTCAGAAATCCATTGCCCAAGGCGAAAAACACGTCTGATCATGGCAAGTTAGGGAAGATTTCACTTGCCGAGATACCCAGAGTGGACGTATTCTGGGGGATTCCAGGCCATGCCCCCTTACGTTTCGTATCGGAGGGCGAGATCTAACCCCTATGCCGAGGCCTGGGGTGACGCTATATGAGCCAGATGGTCCCACGTCCAATCGCAGAGTCTTTCGCCCCGCCATCGGTGCGCCAGTTCAGTGTGTTCCTGGACAATCGGGTGGGCAAGCTTCTGGAACTGGTCGAGGTTTTCGACAATGCCTCGACAGTACATCTGTGTGGCTTCAGCGTCATGGAGTCTTCGGACTACGCGGTGGTGCGGATCATCCCCAACAACGCGGATGCGGCCCGGGCCCTGCTCCGGGAAAATAATCTGGCCTTTGCTGAAGTGGACCTGCTGATCGTTGAGTTGAGTGAAGGGCAGACGCTTTCGAGTATGTGCCTGTATCTGTTGGGAGCGGAACTGAGCATTCGATTCGCCTATCCCCTGATGCTCAAGCCCAACGGATCGCCCACGATTGCCCTGGCGGTGGATGATCACGTGCTGGCAGGGACCATCCTCAGGCAAAAGAACTTCCACCTGCTGGGGGAAGCGGAGCTTCCGTAAGCACGTACCCCAGACTTGGGAATGGGAATGAAAAACGCCGACCCATGATGGGTCGGCGTTTGTAGTTGTAGCTATAAACAACGAGTCCCGATCAGGCAGCTTTGCGGATGCTGGTGCTGCGGCTGGTCGGGAACTTGTAGCTGCTGGGGCTCGACTTGCGAGTGGTGTTCTTGCGAGTCGTGGTGCGGCTCTTGGTCTTGTAGCTGGTGCTGCGCTTCGCCTTGGAGGCGGTGGCACGCTTGGCCTTGATCGAGGTGCTGCGCTTCGCCTTAGAGGCGGAGGTACGCTTGGCCTTTATCGAAGTGCTACGCTTGGACTTGGTCGAGGTGGAACGCTTCTTGGAGCTGCTCTTGGTCGCCTTCTTCTTGGCTTTGGTCGTGATCTTCTTGTTGCTCTTGGAGCTGGTTCGCTTCTTGGGAGTTGCGGAACGCTTGCTGGCCTTGGCCAAGCTGCGCTTGCTGCTTGAGCTGGAACGGGTGCGGCTTGAGTTCTTGCTTGAAGTGCCGACGCTGTACTGCTTGCCAAAGAACTTCTTGCAGAACGCCATGAATTCATTCTGACTGGAATTGTTGTTCAGCTTTTCGGGAGTGCAGTTGCCCGAAGCGATGCACCAATCCACGAAGCACTGCCACATGGAAGTCTGGCATTCGTTGCGCTGGCTGGCGTTGCTCTTGCTGTTCCAGTTCGAGGGCCAGTAGATGAACTGTCCGTTGAACTTCTGACGCTGGCAGTGGCCGGCCTTGAAGAGCGAGGCGAACACGTTCTGGGGGTTCTTGCCGGTGCGCTTGGCAATGTTGTTCACGGCCACGCCACAGGGTGTGCCGCGCTTGATCGCCGAATTGAACGCTGTCGCGTAGGGGGATGTAAACGTCTTGGACATGATTAAAACTCCTGGTTGCAACCACTGCTCCAGGGGGCCCACGTTGGGCAATTCCCATTCTTCTTTGGGAGCAGGATAAAAGCCTGAGGCCGAGAATACGGCGTCAGAATCACGCCCATCGGTCGATTGATGAGAGGAATTAATTCGTACCGTTGTTTTTTTCAAAAACAACTCAATCCAAGAGGTGGTCGTTCTTGCGCGAATCACCCCATGCGCAAGTAACAAGGGCCATCCAAGTGGATGGCCCCTGGTCCATTTGTTCGGATAATTCAGCCTCCCGGCTGGGTGGTCGTCGGGGGTGTCGAATTTGGCTGAAGTTGAATCGACTGATTCTCTAGGGTCGACCCGATCGGGAGTGGTGTGGCAACCGACTGCAAGGACAGCTTTTCGGGAACGTAGTCATGGTCACGCTTTCGGAGAATCATGACCGCCTCGATGCGATCGCCTTCTTCGAGATTGCGGGCCACGTTCAAGCCTTCGATCACGCGTCCGAAAACAGTGTGCTGGTCGTTCAGCCAGGTCGTCGGCGTGTGGGTGATGAAGAACTGACACCCGCCCGTGTTGGGAATGTCCTGCTGCTTGGCCATGGACAAGCTGCCTGAGAAGTGTTTCCGGGCGTCCTCGCGTCCGAATTCGTCAGGGATGAAATACCCGGGGTTGCCATCGCCAAGATTGCCCGTCGCGCCGGACTTACTGTTCGGGTCACCACCTTGGGACATGAAGTTGGGGAGCACCCGATGGAACGTACTGCCATGATAGAACTTCGCATCCGCCAGCAAGATGAAGTTCGCCACGGTATTGGGGGCCTGATTCTCGAAGAGCTCGATCTTGATGATGCCCTTGGGCGTGATGATCTGAGCCAGCGGGAGATCGTTCTCCGATCCTTCCAACGTACGGATCGCCTGTTCGGCTTCCCAATGCGCGATGTACTCTTTCATCAGCGGTAACGTCGAATCGGCATCTGTCTTGATCCTCTGCTTGGCAATGTCGGCCGGCAGTTCTGACGCATCGGGAATGGACTCAAGCGTCTCGACCGCTTCAGCGATCCGATGCTCGGCCAAGAGGGAATCAGACAGGATCGCCGCCGCTTCGGGCCACTCGGCATAATCGAATTCAAACCGGCCCAGCAACTCGATGACCCGTGCATACAGGTTTCGCTGCTTGAGCTTCTGGGCGTATTGAATCCGAATTTCCGGATCGTCGGGATACGTCTCAAGCAGTCTGGCATACGCACGATCGGAACGCGTATAGTCCGATTTCTTGATGAAGTAATCCGCCCAGGCCATGCCGAGGTCGCGATTGTCTGGGCTTGCGGTGGTGAGCTTCTGAAAAAGACCCTCGACTAGGTCGTCCTCGCCAAGCCAGATCGAGAGTTGCAGTTCGTAAGTCAGCCCCGTTTGATTGTCGGGGTTCTGTTCATTGAAGGTTGTGAATCGTTGGCGCAATTTTCGCATGGCCGGATGGTCATCGTCATTCATGCCCCCCTGGTTCTGCAGGGAACGAAACAGGTTGTTGAAGGCC
>JAPULD010000521.1 GCA_027295365.1 Planctomycetota bacterium | reverse complement strand
AGCGAAGGAAAATGGGAACTTAAAATCCGGTGGAGAGACTCGATCGAGCACTCCATTTTTGAATGCCACTATCAAATCTCTCCGATACAGGATCCACGAAGCAGAATTGAAAGGGTGTCAGGTCATCCGAAATTCGACTCGGATCGTGCCTTCACGCCTCGTAAGAGTGGCTGACACGCTATGCTAATGTGAAGGTGAACACTTCGTTTGCCCGTCGCCAGACCGGGAAAGGGCCTGCCCCATGAACCAGGATCCAAACCAGGACAATTCCAACCTGAACCCCAAGATAAAGCCCATGAGTCCGGGTTACGAGTCTGAAGTCCCCTTGGGAGGGGGTGGATCGGACATGCCAATCGCCCAAGGCTCACCAGCAGCACCCAAAACCATTCGCGCTTTTGAGCGTGAGGAGCACACTGGATCCAAATGGAAACGTAAGCCGGTCCAGAACGGCACCGGTGCCTGTCATGTCCGCAGCTTCCATTCCAAGCTGACGGACGAGGCGTTGAAATACATGGATGACACCATAAATGAGTGGCTGGACGCCAATCCTGATTTCGAGGTGAAGTTCTGTACCTCCACCGTTGGCCAGTTGACCGGCAAGCTCAAGGAACCCCATCTGATCTGCCAGATCTGGGTATAAGAAAGGGAATGGGGAGTCGGGATCAGGCAATAGGAAGACGTTTTTTTTCACTTGCCCCAACCTTGACGCCCCTATCTTCTAACCCTTAGTCCCAAATCCCGAATCCCTTCCCCATGGATCCCGACGATCACGTATGTCTTTGTTACCGCGTCAGTTTGCGCAAGCTCCGCGCGTACATGAACCATGAAGACCCGAAGGTGGCTTCGCAACTCAGTCAATGTTTTGATGCCGGGACGGGTTGCCAGTGGTGCGTTCCATTTCTGAAGAAATTGCATGAACAGCACCTGGAAGGGAAGACGCCAGACTTGCCGATCTCCCCGGAAGAATACGCAACGCGACGTAAGTCATATCGCCAGAGCGGACAGCGGGATGAAGAAGCAGAACGAGGCGAATGAATCGATCGACGCCCCTTTGAACACACCGCTCTCATTCCCACGCAACAAGCTCGGAATCAGGGATGAGCAACCTCAACGATGCTCGTGATGTTTCAGTCCAGGGGTGATTCTCGATAATCCTGATCAGGGTCTCACGATCCCGCTCCGTGGTCGGGGCAAGATCAATACGATCCTTTCGATAGCCCTCGAATTCGAGGCTCGCCCTCGATTCGCTCTGCTGTCGCTGGCTTTGGTAGAACGCATCGACCCATTGCAAGGCTTCCGTGAATTGTTCCGAGGTGGGAAGCGTGTGTCCCAAGTCCGGATAGTCGAAGAACTTCATGTTTCGGAAGCCTTCACGTTGCAATATCCCGAATCGTCCCTTCATTTCCTTGTTGTTGAAATCGTCTGGGCCACTGATCATGGCAAAGGGGCGATCCTTGGCCATCGCGAGCCATTTCACCGGGGGGCGACCCACGGTCCCGATAGATTGACCGAATGTCTCGTAGCTGCTGAATCCCACGATGGAGACGGAGCCTCGAATGTATTCCGGGAAACACACCGCCATGGACGATGTCACGCGCCCACCCCCCGAGAGTCCGGTCATGTAGATGCGTTGCGGATCGACGTGGAATCGCTCGATCGCATTCGCCCTGGCATCGAGCATGAGCTGGACTCGATCGCCAATGGGTCGTTGATTGCCTGCGTTCGCCACTCCCACGCAAATCAGGTTCAACGCATCGAGGGCCGGGGCAAAAACACTTGGGATCAAGCCACCTGCTCCCGCGGCACACCAGACCACCAGACCCGCGGGCTCCCTCGGGTCGTAATTCATGGGCAATCGAACATAGATGTCCTCGGACAGCAGATTCCTCATTGCGGGTTTTCGTTTGCGATTGATCGCGCCGCCATGAAGCCTTTCCTTCATGGTCCGCTTGTCCATGAACAGGTCCGCTTCGCGATAAGGCTTGCCGAGCATGATGTCCTGACCCTTGATGTCCTCGAACGACATGGGATCCAGAACGCCCCGAAACAGTGGCGCCGTCTTGAGTTCACGATCGAACTTCTTGCCGTTGATCACCATCGCGTCTTCGATTGACTGGGCATTGATCAGGTCCCAGGCGAGATACTGCCCCGTACCAGGCTCGTGCGCGATGGCCAACACCCGCCTCGCTTCGAGATCCTCTTCCTGTGCGAACAGATGCACATAGAATTCGGCCTTGCCCGGCAACCGTTCCTCACTGGTCTGTCGTCTGGAAAAACACCCCAGCAGTTTCGAGATTTTTTTTCGATCGTAGCGGCGCATGATGCCACCCAAGGCGTCGGTCATGGCGGATTCGATGGCCAACAGCGAATTCTCAAGATGGGGGCTTGTCGTCAGAATCGCCTTCCTGGGGCGTTGCCCATCGATGAGATAGAGATCCTGCCCCTTGGCGGTCATCACCACAAGGCACAAAACCAAAATCATCAGGCCATTCACATGTAGTTTAGTTTTCATGACTCTAAGAAAGACGCATGGGGGTTGTCGTTGGTTCCATGGACCAGGCCTGAGTCGTCCACGAAGCCCGTCATGAAGTGTAGAATCGCCACCGCGATCATACCGATCGCACTGGAGGCTCAACATGATGTATTCACGCCGTCAGATGCTCGGGGCAATGACGTTTCCCGCGGTGGCGACTTCCCTGGCCTACCTCGACCCGCGCAAGCTGAACCCCACCCTCGAAAGCTTGCGTGAAATGGCCCAGCGCCCCGGATCCGCAGGCGACATCGCCTCGGATGAGGACTACTGGGGCGAAGTCATCCGAGCGTTCACCGTTGATCGAAGCCTCGTGAATTTCAACAATGGCGGCGTCAGCCCGGCCCCAGCCTTTGTCCAGGATGCCATGAAGCGACACCTGGATTTCTCGAACTCGACGCCACCCCCCATCAGCCTCTGGCAAGTGCTCGAACCTCGAAAGGAAGCAGTGCGGCAACGCATGGCCAGGCATTGGGGCGTCGATGCCGAGGAAATCGCCTTTACCCGCAATGCATCCGAAAGCCTGCAGATCTGCCAGTTTGGCCTCGACCTGAAGTCGGGTGACGAAGTGCTGACCACCGACCAGGACTACCCGAGGATGGTCAACACCTTCAAGCAGCGCGAACAGCGGGAAGGCATCACGCTCAAGCAATTCTCGATTCCCGTTCCCCTCGAAAACGACGATGAACTCGTGCGTCGTTTCGAGGAGAAGATCACGCCCCGAACCAGGATCATCCTCATCAGCCACGTCATCAACCTGACCGGGCAGATCCTCCCGGTACGCAAGGTCACCCAGATGGCCAGGCGTCATGGCGTTTCGGTCATCGTCGATGGAGCCCATTCGCTGGCCCACTTCCCATTCAAGCTCTCGGATCTCGATTGCGATTACTACGGCACCAGTCTGCACAAGTGGCTCTTCGCACCCATCGGGACGGGGCTGCTGTATGTACGCAAGGACAAGATCAAGAGTCTCTGGCCCATGATGGCCTCAAACCCGGGGCAGGTCGAGGACATTCGCAAGTTCGAGGAAGTCGGCACGCACCCGGCCGCCAACATCCTTGCGATTTCCGAGGCTCTCACCTTCCACCAGACGATCGGCGACGAGCGCAAGGCGGCACGACTCCACTACCTCAAGATGCGCTGGGCCAACCGGCTGCTGGACTTCTCCGATCGCGTCAGTCTCAACACCAACCTCGACCCCAAGCATTCGTGCGGCATCGCCAACGTGCGCGTCGAGGGACTCGATACCGGGGCACTCCGCAACTGGCTCTGGAAGGAACGCAAGATTCTCACCGTGGGGATCAATCAC
>JAPULD010000520.1 GCA_027295365.1 Planctomycetota bacterium | reverse complement strand
AGATCGACGCTGTCGTCAAAGACGTCTTCGATCAAGGGTGCGGCGTCCTTGTTGCCGGCAAAGATCAATGGCATGCAATATTCCTTGCCAAACCGAGGCTGAGGCTTGGCCGGGGCGATCAATTCGGCGATCTGCACCACTTGCGTGGTATTGCCGCCATCAGTCCCGCCTGAAACGAGAATCATGTCGGGACGGAGTTCGCGGATGCGGTTGATCTGCTCATGAGGACGCCTCTTGTCGTTGGCGGAGATGACATCCATAACGATGGCTCCCGCCCCCAGGGCGGCACGTTTCGCGCTGGCGGCGGTCATCTCCGCGACCACGCCCGCGACCATCATCTGGAGGCCACCTCCCGCACTGGAAGTGGAAATGTAGATATCACAACCAACATCACCTTCAGCAGGCTGAATGATCTTGCCATCGTCATCGACCAGCTTCAGGCCCGAGAGTTCTGCCACCTCGGTCACCGAGTTGATCACGCCCATGGTCACGTCGGCAAAGGGCTCTTCCACGGTGGTCGGAGCCTCGCCTCGATGAGTTTGTCGAAACACGCCATCCACTTTCTGGATGAGAATCGCCTTGGTCGTCGTGCTGCCACAGTCCGTGGCAAGGATTACATTGACCTTGTCCGGATCAATCTGATTCATCGGATTCCTTTGTCTCTACTGATTTCTCCGCCGCCTTTTTAGCCGGGGGCTCCGGGGACTCCGGGGGTTCCGGGGACGACGCGTCTCGTTTCTTTTCCTGTCTTACGTATTCGGCCTCAAGTTCCTCAATGCGGCGGCAAAGATACTCGATCGATCCGCGACGTTCGAGGAAGTTCGCAAATTGCAGATAATTCTCGAAGGTCTGCTGACGAACGATCGCCCAGATCCCGGGAGAAAAAACGTGCATCGCCTGTGCGCCGATCCAGTTCAGAGGACGCGACATTTCCAGCCCGATGAGCCCCGGAGTGGTCAAATGACGCTTGGCGACCTGATGGCAGACCCATTCCACGACCGGTTGCTCGGCTTCCGTCGGCTCGGAAGATCCAGGCGGATCGACGTGAAACGCATGCTTGAACCAATTCATGCTCGTTTCACCTCGGCCAAGTGCCGGTTGATCTTCTCGATGATCGTGTCCCGCTGGAGATCGAAGATGATGTGCATGCCTTTGAACCCGTCCATCCGGGATGGCCGGGCTCGGGTTGAGAGGTATCCCCCATTGGCGTCATGCACGAATCGTTTCAAATGCGTCCAGGGCAGCCGCATATTTCGTAGCGGGTAATTCGCGGAGATGCCTTCCTCGTCGATCGTAAATCGACTGGGAAAGAAAAATCGGTTCAGCGAAGCAAGCAGCACCCCGAACGAAAGTGCCGCCCAGGCAAGGCTGCTGAAACTGAAGAACACGAACCCACAAAAAAGGAGAATCACGAGAATGGCCATCGTGGCCTGCGCACGACGCTCCCGAGCGGGATGCGCTTTCCAGGAAAAAGATTGTTCCGTCTCATCGGTCACTACAAATACTCGAACAAAACCTGAACAGGCCAATTGAATCCTTCGGAAGTCGAATCAGCTTAGCGAATCCCACGCACGCGGGAAACTGATACGTGACTTGTGGCTCTAAAGGATGTCTGATGAATCGAGCAGCCTGGATTTGGTTGCCGGCAACCACACTTCCCCGGCTTCCGTCTCGATCAGAATGCCTTCCAGAGGTTCAATGCACAGAATCCGCCCTTTGATGTCGCGATCCTCCGAGCGAAACAACCTGGTGACCCCCTTCAGGCAGTCGCGAGCCTTGAAAAACTCGATCAGCTCCTGCTCATCAGTCTGTATGGCGTGATCCATCCCGACTATCAGCGACGCGAGGACATCAACTCGATCGACTTCGGCGCCGAGTTGTCTCAGGCTGATCGCTTTATCAGTCAATTCCGGTGGCCAGGTCGTTTGCAGGACATTCATTCCGATTGCCGGCAGCGAAATAGCATCGCTTTGTTCGACGAGCACGCCGGCGAGTTTGAGATCCTGGGCATAGATATCGTTGGGCCACTTGATTGCGACCTGGACGCCAAGATGCTCTTCCGCGGCTCGTGCCGCCGCGACGGCCCCGATGAGCGCCAGCCGCTCGCTCTGTCCCGGCTCGATTGCAAACGTAATCGCCGCCCCTTCTTCACCACTGGACCAGGACCTCCCCCTTCGACCCCGGCCCCCGGTTTGCGACCACGCCACGACGACATCACCCGGGAGGACGTTCAATCGCCGGGCCGCGTCCTGGGTTGAATCCGTTTCCCGAATGACGTGAACGCGCTGAAAGGTATCGCATTGTTCGAGCGCCGCCTCAAGTCGCTTCGGCCAATGCTCGATCGGAACCGATTCGCTCATGGGTTGATGTCCAGAGCCACATCGAGATACGGCGCCGAATGCGTCAGCGCCCCGACGGAAATACGATCCACCCCCGTCTCGGCGATGTCGCGTACAGTTTGAAGCGTGACCCCCCCCGAAGCTTCAAGCTTGATTCTCGAATTGCATGCATCGCGTTTTTGTACGGCCTGGCAAAGCATTTCCGGGGGCATGTTGTCCAGCAAGACGATATCGACCATTGAATCGGGCAGTGACAGAACCTGATCAAACTGCTCCAGTGTGTCCACCTCGACTTCGACGAATTGCAGATCGTGCTCGGCCCGCGCCTTCTCGATAGCCCTCATCAGGACGTCGGCCAGGATCGCCTCGGAATACGCCGCGAGATGATTGTCCTTGTAGAGCGCCGCGTCATGAAGCCCCAGACGATGCAGAGTCCCCCCGCCACAACGAACCGCATATTTTTCCACATGACGCAGCCCGGGCGTGGTCTTGCGCGTATCGCAGATGACGGCTCCCGTGTCGCTGATCGTTTCGACATAGGTGCTGGTCAACGTCGCGATCCCGGACAGTCGTCCCAGGAAATTGAGCAACGTGCGCTCGACCATGAGCATCGAAGCGAGCGAACCGGACAAGAGGCCGATCGATTGCCCCGATGAAAACATTGATCCATCTTCAATGGAGGCCTGAAATATCAATTTTGGATCAAGACGGTGCACCAATTGAGGAATCAGCGACACCCCTGCAGCGACCCCGGGCGATCGGGTGACAATTGAGCCCTGGGCCTCTTGATTCGGATCCACGATGCTCAACGTCGTGACATCCCCTTGGTGGCCAAGATCCTCTCTTAACGAAGAATCTAGCAAACGCACAAAGGCGACGTCATCGGTCAACGCCCGGAAGAGGTCGGAAAGCGAAAGCGCATTGAGATCCTTCATGTCGGACTCCAGTGTAGCAGACGTAAACATCTCCACCATCCCCCCTTTATTTGCCGCGACCATAATCAATCGCTTATCGTGATCACTCATGCCAGCCCAGAAGACCCCATATTCCCTGCACCCGATCGAAGCTTCTCAGCTTCATGCCCGACGGGAACGGGTCTTCCTCATCTTCGCGGGACTGTTTCTGGGTTCCCTGACGATGTTGAACATCCTGGGGATCACGAGATTCATCAAGCTCGCCTCGTTCACGACCGACTCGGGACTGGAATTGACGTTCGCCGTCGCGGTAGGCGTCCTGCCCTATCCCATCACCTTTCTCTGCACGGACTTCATCAGCGAATTCTACGGTCGTAAGCGAGCCAACTGGGTCGTCTTCGTCGGCTTGGGTTTGAACATCTGGGTCGTGTTCATCCTCTGGCTGGGGGGTGTGCTTCCCGGGTTCGAATTGACCAATCCCGAGACGGGCGAGATCGTCCGCGATGCGGCGGATCGAATGCCCTTGTTCTTCGAGGTTCGATCTCTCACCTTCGGGGCGGTAGCCGCCTCCATGGTCGCCTACCTCATGGCCCAATTCTGCGATGTCTATCTCTTTCATTTCCTGAAGCGACTGACCAATGGCAAGATGCTCTGGCTGCGAAACAATGGTTCAACCCTCATCAGCCAACTGGTGGATTCCATAGCCGTTATTTTCATAACGTATTGGGTGGGTGGGCTGGCCGGCATCATCGATACGGATCGCAATACCGTGAACCAACTCCTGCTCCTCATCATCACGGGGTATGCGTTCAAGCTCGTCATCGCCTTGTTCGACACCATCCCATTTTACGTCGGCGTGCATTATCTCAGCACGTATCTCCAGATCGACCCGACCCGTGAACACGAGGCGGATGGGGAGGCATCCCAGGAAGACCACACGACATGACCGACGAACGTACAATTTTCGGCAAGATCCTCGATGGCGACATCCCTTGTCACAAAGTCTATGAAGACGAGCACACACTAGCCTTCCTGGACGTCGGTCCTGTGAGTCAAGGGCACACGCTTGTCATCCCCAAGGAGCGCGTGGCGAATTTGCATGAATTGTCCGACGTATCCTCGTCGGCGATTGGTCGGGTGTTGCCCCGGCTCTGCCGCGCGTTGATGAAGGCCACGGGAGCGAACGCCTACAACATCCTGCAAAACAATGGCACTACGGCGCATCAGGTCGTGATGCACGTGCATTTTCACATCATCCCGAAATTTGACGAGCAGGGCTTGGGCATTGGTTGGAACGCCGGCTCTTTGGATCCAGATCAGGCGAAACAGCTTCTGGGAAGCCTCCATGAGGCACTTGCCCGAGACTCGTGACAAACACAAAGAGATAATCAAAAACGGACCAAGACTGAGTCGGTCGAGGCCGGGACAATAGACTATTCACGTCATCCTCCAGGAGACGTCCATGTACGATCGATTGCACACCACTCTCGCCACGCTTCTTCTGCTCGTCATCTTGTCCACGACGTCGGCCCTGGCACTTTCCCAGGACGCACCACCGACCGAGCAGCAGACCACTCCACCCGAGACGACGACACCACCCGAGGAGACCGCCTCCCCCCTCGCCCAATTCGACACCGAAGCGATCCAGAAAAGGATCGGCGAACTGCAACAACTCAACCAGGAGGACGAGGCGGTCAAGGCGGAGTTGGATCTGTTGCGGCGGACGTTGTCTGCGCTGCAGGAATACGCCGCCGACCAGGAAGCGATCAAGTCGTTCAAGGAAAGGGCGAACTCAGCCCCCGATCGTCTGAAGCAGCTTCAAGAGGAATTGGCGATCCCCATCGAGGAGAGTATTCCGGCCCTTCCCACCGACGCCACGCTACAGGATCTCACCGGCCTGCTTCAGACCACGCAGAATGAATTGGACGCGGCCAAGAAGCGGCGCACGGACATCGAGAATGAAACGACCAATCGCACCACGCGTTTGACGAACATTCCGGATCTCATCGCGAAGACCACGGAAAGTCTGGATGCCATCGACGATTCGTTGCAGACGCCGGCAGATCCGAACAACGTATCGACGATGGCGCAAGCGCGATTGCAGAACCTGCAGGCCCGGAAGGCGGCATTGCAGATCATGCTCGAGCGACTCAACGAGGAAACCAAGAGCTACAACGCGCGATCGGACATGATCCGACTTCGCCGGGATCGCGCCCAGCGCCAGGTCACCGTCGGCGAGCGCTCGGTCCAGCAGCTTCAGGAAGTCGTGGACAAAGGGCGACAGGTTGAGGCTCAACGCACCCAGCAGGAAGCCGACGCCGCCCGTAGCGCCGCCGCCAACGAACACCCGGTCATTCGAGCGATCATCGAGACCACGGCCACTTTCGCCCAAGAGAACTCCCGGGTGACGGAAGAGAATTCACAAAGGTCGGCCGAAAAGACGGAAATCACGCAACTGATCACCTACTGGAACGAGGAATTGGACAGGTTCAGGAAGCAGGAGGAGACGATCGGGCTCGACGAAGTGATGGGGCTTCGGCTTCGGAGCCTCCAACTGAAACTCCCCAACCGGCGAGTGCTTGGCAATCAGCTCCTGCAACTCAAGACGGACTTGCAAAAGGCACAGGGCGAGGCGTTCGGCTTGGACAGCAGTCGCATCCTGGATCAGTCCAGTTACATCGAGACGCGAATGTCCGAATCCGAGACACCCATCCGGGATGCTCAGAAGGACGACATCAAGCAGGGAGCCACGACGGCGCTGTCGGCCCAGACCGCGATGCGGAATGACCTGCAAAATACGTACGATATGTATCTCAAGACCCTGACCAGCCAGTATCAAGACACGCAGGAACTAATCTCCCTGGTCAACGATCTGAATTTCTACATCGACCAGCACGTACTCTGGATCCAGAGCGCGAATCCGATCGGCATTGCAGATCTGGGCCAGGGCAAGAAAGCCGTCGTCTACCTGTTCAATCCGGAAAACTGGTTGGCCGTGTACTCGATGTACCGGAGTGACGTCGGGCAACGCTGGCCTCTCTACCTCGCTTTTCTGCTGGTCTTCGCCTCGTCACTGATCCTGAGACGACGCCTCCGGAAGACCTTGCTCGACGCCGGGAAACACGTCTCCCGGGTGACCTCTGACCGATTCAGCTACACCCTCAAGGCCCTGCTGTACACGCTCCTGATGGCGATGGTCTGGCCCATGTTGTTGTGGTTTCTCAGTTGGCGACTCGGGCAAACACCGGTATTCAACGATTTCGTGGCGGCGTGCTCCAAGTCTCTGGGCCGGGTCGGGACCCTCTTTTTCTTCATCTGCCTGACCCGTCTGATATGCCTGCCCAAGGGATTGGCCGATGCGCATTTTCATTGGAACGTGGCTGGACTCGCCAGGATCCGCCACCAGTTGAATTGGATCACCCCGATCATTCTCCCCCTGGCGTTCACCACGATCCTCTTGCAGGATGTGGCCCATGACACGAATCGAGATTCCTTCGGTCGATTGTCTTTCATGATCGCAATGATCCTGATCGCCATTTTCACGTGGCGTCTTCTTCATCCCCAGCAAGGTGTCTTCAGCCACCACATGACCAGGCACCCGGGGGGCTGGATCGCCCGGACCAAATACATCTGGCTTTCGATTCTGGTCCTCAGTCCGATCGGCTTCATGGTGGCCGCGGCCTTCGGCTATGTCTACACCGCGGTCGAGCTGGATCGAAAGATGAACGACACCGTGGCGTTGCTGTTGCTCGTCCTGATCGTCCACAATCTGCTATTGCGTTGGCTGGTCGTCGTCCAACGCAAGCTCGCGGTGGGGCAGGCCAAGAAGAAACGCGCCGCGGCCCTGGCCGCCTTGAAGGCCGAAGCCGTCGAGAGGGCCAAGCAGGGCGAGGAAGCCTCGGCGTCTTCGATGGTCGATTCCCCCCCACCGATCGAGGAAGAGACCATCGACGTCGCGGCGATCAGCGTCCAGACCCATCGCATGCTGACCAGCGTCGTCATCATGACCTCGATCCTCCTCGTCATGGCGAACTGGGCGGATGTGCTTCCCGCCTTCCAGTTTCTCAACGACATTCAATTCGCCGGCATGACGACCACGCAGATGGTCGGTGGCGAGATGGTCCTGATCCCGATCACGATGGCGGATTTCACTCGTTTCCTGATCGTGATCATCATCACCTTCATCGTGAATCGAAACCTGCCCGGACTGCTGGAGATCATCGTCCTGCAGCGATTGCCGATCTCCTCCGGGGCTCGGTACGCGGTGGTCATGCTCGCCAGGTATGTCGTCATCATCTTGGGCATCGGAGCGGCGTTCGACCAGATCGGCATCGGCTGGGCCCAGGTGCAATGGCTCGCGGCGGCAGTCACCGTCGGACTGGGCTTCGGCCTGCAGGAGATCTTCGCCAACTTCGTCTCGGGCATCATCCTGCTCTTCGAGCGCCCGGTGCGCGTCGGGGACACCGTCACCGTCGGCCAGATCAGCGGCACCGTCACCCGCATCCAGATGAGGGCGACCACCATCACCGACTGGGATCGCAAGGAACTGATCATCCCCAACAAGGAATTCATCACCGGGCAGATCATCAACTGGTCGCTCAGCGATTCCATCCTGAGGCTCACCATTCCCGTGGGCATCGCCTACGGATCGGACACCGAAACGGCGCGTCGCCTGTTGTTGCAGAGTGCCATGGAAAACGATCGAATCCTCGACGATCCCGCTCCTCAGTCGGTGTTCTGCGGCTTCGGGGACAGCTCGCTTGATTTCGAACTTCGGGTCTTCCTTCCCAATGTCGACCACTTCGTCGCGGCTCGGCATGAACTTCTCAACGTGATCGACCAGGCTTTTCGCGAAGCCCACATCGAGATCGCCTTCCCGCAACAGGACCTGCATATCAGGACGGTCACGCCAACCCAGGAAATGATGGGCGACAAAAGAGTGTTGGATGTCCAGACTTCGACCGTTGGCGATTCAACTTGATTCGAAGTTGATTTGCGCTGATGTTGATGGGTGCGATCAGGCTTAGGGAAAGACGCCCCGCAGGTCATAGCTTCGGGCGATCTGCTCCAGGGCGGCGCAATAGCTTGCCGATCGC
>JAPULD010000052.1 GCA_027295365.1 Planctomycetota bacterium | reverse complement strand
CGGTCGGTATTCGATCATGTCCAGACTCCCGATCCTGGAATCAAGAGTGATTATCGCACGAGACGGGGTCGAGATCGCCTATGTCCAGTTCGACGCCTCGGCCTCGCTTGGACGGAACCTGACGATCTATCTGGTGGACCTGCCTTCGGAACTTCGTGTCCCCCGCGCCGATCAAGCTCGGCGAGTGCGGGCCTGGCTAGACGATACCGACGCACCGACTCCCGATCTCGTCCTGGGGGATTTCAACACCCCTCGGGACAGTCACTCGCTGGAACTCCTCTTTCCCGAATTCCACCACGCCTTCGATGATGGAGGCACGGGATACGGTTCTAGCTTTCATCGATCGTTTCCGCTCTATCACATCGACCACATCCTGCTGTCGAACATGCTTCGAGCGGAATCCTATGCGTTGGTGAATCCCGAGATCGGTCGCCACTTGATCCAGCAGGCCATGATCTCATCTCAAAAATCGTCGATCGAGCCAGCCCGGGATTAAATCCGTTCCTTCATCCATTCCCATTGCCGTCGCAAACCATCCTCGAATTCAATCGTGGGCTCATACCCCAACTCCAGACGAGATCGAGTGATATCGGCGTACGTTCGATTCACATCGCCAGTCTGCATCACATGAGTTTCAATCCGTGGCGTCCGTCCCACGATCCGCCCGATGCTCTGGATCATGTCCGTGAGCTCAACCGGCCTTGAATTCCCGAGATTCCAGAGGCGATGGGTGGCCTCGTCCATTGAATCAACATGGTGAGCGGCCCGAAGGATCCCATCGACGATGTCGTCAATGTAGGTGTAGTCTCGGCTGGTGGAACCGTCGCCAAACATGGGAATGGGTTGATCGTCGGCGATGAGCCTCATGAATTTGCCGATGGCCAGGTCGGGACGCTGTCTTGGCCCATAGACCGTGAAGAATCGCAACATGCCGATCCGGATCCCGTAGAGTCGGGCCCAGGTTTCGCACAGCAACTCGCCGGCCCGCTTGGTCGCCGCGTAGGGACTGATCTGCACGGGAACGGGATCATCCTCGGCAAATGGGATCTTCGTGTTGTTGCCATAAACACTTGAACTGGACGCAAAAAGCAGCTTTGCAACCTCGGCTTCACGCATGGCCTGAAGCAGGTTGGCGAGCCCCATGATATTGACCTGAGCATATTTCCGTGGATTCTCGATGCTCGGACGTACACCGGCCATGGCGGCAATGTGCACGACAAGGTCAGGCCGGGTCTGCGCGACGATCTCGCTCAAACGCTGAGGGTTTCGGAGGTCTGCGACTTCAAGTGTAAATCGGGCCGGATCAAGCTGGGCGATATTGTCGCGTTTGATCGACTCATCGTAGAAAGGATCGAAATTGTCCACACCCACAACGTGGTCGCCTTGTTCGAGCAGGGCCGCGACCAGATGTGATCCGATGAATCCGGCAGCGCCGGTGACCAGGCAGCATTTCGGCATGGCAAGAAGAAGTCCTGGGAACAACAGATTCCAACGCCATGATGAAGGCGATGGATGAGGAGAATTCAATCAGGCGAAAGTGTACCCCGAGGACGTGAAAGTCGAAAACGACTTACTACTTCACTTCAAGCACTTCCCAGAGTTCCCAGTATCGCGCCGCTTCTTCGGGCGTGGAAATGATTCCGCTGGGAACGAGTTCGAAGACCTTCTCGGCGCCTTCGAGCCAGCGAACGGAACCATCGCCGTAGAGCATGTTCATGCCATCCCCGTTGTGGTTGATATCGCTGGTGGTGCGCAAGCCATCGGTTGCCAGCACCTGCTCCTTGCCTCCATGCAGATTGCGAGGCTTGTTGGATTGCCATTCGATATTGCCGGCATAGTGGTAATTGGTGTAGATCGGGATACCGGTCGGCCTGATCCAGTCCGAGTAATACCGCTCCATGGGATGATCCCCATGATGGCTCGGGCAGTAATAGCATTCGACGGCGCTGCAATACTGAAATTGAAACAGTATTCCCCATCCATCCCACTGTTGCGTTTCCGGAATATAGGCGCGCATCAATTCCTGAGGATTCTTTTTCACACCTTCCAGGGCGGAACTGGATGGCAATTTCTCATTGTTGTCACCCGCGTACATGAACAAGGCCAAGCCTTGTTGACGCTGATTGGAAGAACAGATGGTTCGGTACGCACTTTCCCGAAGCCGGGACATCGTGGGCAACATCATACTCGTCAGAACGACGGTGACGGCCAGGACGATCATCAATTCAAGCAGGCTGAATCCGCGCGCGAACGATCGGAGCGTCGCCCTTGAACTATCGAGTCGGTGCCCATGGCATCGCCTTCGTCCATTCACACTATTTTCTGAACCGTCTCTCACGCGTGTTGATCCGCCACGTTGACAATCAAGCATCGAGCGATTCTCGACTGAGGAACTCCGAAGAATCCTCGATCTTGGTAGGCCCCAGCACATCGGCCCTGAACCACTGTACCTGATTCTCTACAGGATCATATGCCAAAATACTTATAGGATTTGGATCGAATAATGATAATATGGGGCAAATGAGGCTACAACCTCCTCAGGATGCTTTGGAAGGCTAAAATTCCTAGTCGCCGGAACCAACCGGTATACGAACACGGACTCAAATGTGAGCCAGGAGTCGGGTTGATGAGCCAGCAAGATTGGATGCTGATGCGCCGCGTGGCAAGCGGGGAGGAAGAAGCCGTAGAGGAGCTGTATGACCGTTTCGAGACCCTCGTCTTCAAGGTCGCCCGCCAGCTCATGCCCACAAAATCTGAAGCAGAAGACGCGGTACAAGACATTTTCGTACGATTGTGGAAAACCGCTGACCGCTACGACCCGCGCCGAGCCAAGTTAGTTACCTGGGTCATGCTGATTACCAGGCGACACCTGATCGATCGTTTACGTCGCAATGCGGTTCGACCTTCTCCGGTATCAATAGACGCTGGTGTGCCTGGGCCAGGGCACAATGATTACCCCGATCTCGATACCCAGCGCGATGAGCGGAATGCCCAGCTCTACATCAGAATCGCCGAATTGCCGGAGCTGCAACGGACGGTGATTGAACGGGCCTATCTCCATGGATTCACGCTTCGTCAGGTCAGTGAACAATTGGATGCCCCCTTGGGAACGATCAAATCAGCCCTCAGTCGAGGTCTTATGAGACTTCGTGAACACGCAAATGCCGATTGGGCCGGGTAGTGCCCATGAATATTCAGGTGCGTGGGAACCGACCTGAACTGTGATCGAATAGTAATCGGAGCCATGATATGACTTCTCCGAAACCCATGAGAATAGAAGAGTTACTTGAGTTTTCGGCACTGGATGCCTTTGGACTGCTTGATGAATATGAAGCGGAACTTTACACGCGCAGTTTTCATCACGCTCCTGCCGCGGTGCAGGATGAAATCCTCAGGATTCAGGCGGAATTGAATTCGGATGCTTCTCTACTCCCGTCAGATATGCCCGAGTCAGAATTGCGACAGAAGGTTCTCAACGCTGTCGCCCGGGCCATTGAAGAGGATGCGCGAGAATTGGCCCCCTTGGCCAGCATTGGCCAGCGATTTTCCATTGCCTCACATGATTCAAACCCGGCCCCGACCCGTCTCATGATCTCGGGTCAGATCTGGCGGACCGTGGCCCTCGTCATGATCGGCGTTACGCTCGTCATGGCTTACTTCGTGGCTGAAGCCAGGCAAAGAGCCGATCAGATCTCCCGTCTGGCCCTGCATAACAACACGATGGGCCAACTCGAAAAACTCATCGGCCCCACCTACAAAAATTTCATCGGGAATCCCAATTGCCGCTTGTTGAGCTTCAAATCCAAGGTTCGAAACAGCCAGATGTCGGCGACCTTGCTCCTGGACGCGCAAAACCAGCAAGCCTTTCTGCTCGTGCTTGGCATCGACAACCGACCCCTCGATGTGGACGAGCTCCCACGTACCTACACATTGCGCGCGGTCCTTGCGAACGAATCGAGGGAGGAAGTCGATTTCTTCGACAACACGCGCAAGACCACTGGGTTCCGCATCGATAATCTCACGGCGTCCCAAGTCACTGCGGTGAGTTGGGAAATCGTCGACTCCTCAGGGGTGACGATTTTCTCGACCGCGTGACCTCACGAAATTTATTCAGGAATCTTCCGCCCGGACCGCCCATTCGAATTCGAGGGGCGTGAGCTTCTCGTGCAATTCCGATCGCTCTTGTTGCAACACCTTGACGCGCGGGCCATCGGTATACACATCCGGATCGACCATGAGCGTATCGATCTCGTTGATGCGGCGCTCGATGGTCTCGATCTTCGCCTCGATTTTCGAAAGACTCAAATTGCCCAGAGGCGATGCGGCTTTGTCAGCTTTCTTCGGCGTTGGCTTTTTCTTTTCCACCGGCTTGGTCGATGGCTTGTCGCTGGATTCTGTCGGGGCGGCCTTGGCCTTTTGTTTGTCCAGCCAGCTTTGAAGACCACCCTGGAACAATTGAACCCCACCCTCACCATCAAAGACCAGCAGCTTGTCGCACACCGCTTCCAGCAGAGCGCGATCATGGCTGATCAGAATGATCGTGCCCTGAAAACCACCATCGATTGACAGGGCTTTCTCGACCCGTTCCATCGAGGGGATGTCGAGGTGATTTGTCGGTTCGTCCAGAACAAGAAGATTGTGAGCTCCGGCGACGAGTCCCGCCAACACCGCGCGGCTGCGTTCACCCCCCGACATGTCGCCCAGCACCTTGTCCTGATCGCCGCCACTGAACAGAAACGCCCCCGCAAGATCGCGGGCCTGCTGTTCGCTCGCCTTGGCCTGGCCATCCAACGACACGACCACCGACTGCAGGTAACGCCACACCTCGAGGGAATTATCAAGATGATCCTGGGTCTGTCGGTAATACCCCACACTGAGCCTCGAACCAAGACGGATCGTGCCCTCATCCGGATCGAGATCCCCCAGCAACGCTCGCACGAGCGTGGTCTTGCCGACGCCATTGGGGCCGATGATGCCGAGTCGATCACCCCGGTGAAGCGTCAGGTCGAGCTTCTCGAACAGTCGATTCTCACCGAACCGCTTTGAGATTCCTTCGGCCTGGATGACGAGTTCCCCGCTCCGGGTCGCCTTGGGCAGGTTCAGCGTCATGACCTGCAGTTCGAGGGGCCTTTCAACCATCTCATCGCGCACATATCGGTCGAGCCTTGATTGCCGACCTCGCGCCTGCTTGGCCCGCTGTCCCGTCTTGTATCGACGGATAAATTGTTTCTCCTGACGGACCTTGTCCATCTGCTTGTCGTAGACGCGAAGGTCCGTGAGCTGACGCTCGCGGCGCAGGTCGATGTACTTGTGATAGTTGCCCGGGTAGTCACGAATCTGGCCTCGTTCGACCTCGATGATGCGCCCCACCACGCGATCAAGCAGCCAGCGATCGTGGCTGACGACGATGACGGATCCCTTGAATTCCTCGGCCAGGTATTCCTCGAGCCATTGGCACCCGACGATGTCCAGGTGGTTGGTCGGTTCATCGAGCAACATCAGATCCGGATCTTCCAGCAGCAGCCTGGCCAGACAGAGTCGATTCTTCTGCCCCCCCGAGAGCTTGGTCACGTTCTGGGTGAACTGCTCCTAGGTAAACCCAAGACCATGCAACATCGCGTCGATTCGATGATCGATGGCGTATCCCCCCGCCGCTTCGATCGCCCCATCGATCCGGGACTGTCGCTTGAGCAACTGATTCAGTTCATCGCCCTGAGCCGTGGCCATGGCTTCGTATATGACGTTGGCCTGCGAGTGCAGATCATGTAACTCGGCAAACGCCCTTTCCGCGGCGTCGCGCAAGGTGTCCCCTGGATCGAAGTATGGACTCTGGCTGAGATACCCGATACGGATGCCACGCTGAAACTGCATGGACCCCCCATCAGGCTTCAAGTCGCCAACAATGACCTTCATCAGCGTCGTCTTGCCCTGGCCATTGCGTCCGACGAGGCCGATCTTCTCCCCCGCCTCAACGGCGCAGGTGGCCCCATCGAGCACGATGTTCGTGCCGTAAGCATGCTTGATGTTGGTCACGGTGAGCATGGACATGGGTGACGATCATAGAAGTCTCCGTTGGCATTGTCTCAGTGATTGCCTCGGACTTGTTGCCTTGAGTGAACACGCTTGAATGATCGGATAGCATGTCTGAAATTCCGCATCCCAACGGTTCATCCCTCCCAGAGGACTTTGCGCATGGACATCGAAATCGCTGGTGTTGACTTCCTGATCCTGAGCATCGTCGTACTCTATCTGGGGCAATTCCTGACCCGACGAATCTCGATTCTCGGGAACAACAACATCCCCCCCGCAGTCACCGGGGGCCTCGTCTGCAGTGGCATGGTCGCATTGCTGCACACATTCAGCGACATGACGATCACTTTCGACATGGCCCAACGTGATTTGTTGCTGCTTGTCTTCTTCTCCACGATCGGGCTGGGGGCCAAGTTCCGATCGCTGCTCGAAGGCGGCAAGGCCCTGGGGCTCCTCCTTGGTTGCGCCACAGTCTTCCTGATCGTGCAGAACACCACGGGCGTCGGCTTGGCCATGCTCTTCGGCGCTCATCCGGGGTATGGCCTCTTCGCCGGCAGCGTCTCT
>JAPULD010000519.1 GCA_027295365.1 Planctomycetota bacterium | reverse complement strand
CTGGAGGCGGAAGGTGATCGCGAACGTGACAAGCCACTGATTTGCGTGACGTTCGACGATGGGTATCGCGACAACGCCGAGATCGTGGCCCCGATTCTTGCGACGCATGGCCTGAAAGCGACGTTCTTTCTCGCCACGGGTCTGATCGGGACGGACCAGCGATTCTGGTTCGACCGGGCGGCACAAGCGTATCAGCGGCTTGGGAATGAAGGAATACAAGAAAAAGCCAGGCACTCGGGCGGGACGCTGAGCGAATGGATGATGCATTTGAAATCGATATCGAGCGATCGGAGGGAGTCGTTGCTCGATGATCTGGAGTCCGATTCCGAGTCGGTCGAGGCCACCCTCATGACGTGGAATCAGGCGAGAGCCTTGTGTGAGCAAGGTCACGAGCTTGGCTCACACACGATGAGCCATCCGCTGTTGCCTCAACTCGATGACTTGTCATTGCAGCGAGAACTGTCCGTCTCGAAGAGCCTCCTGGAAGATAAATTGGGACAAGACATTCCCGGCTTCTGCTATCCGAATGGCGACCATGACGAACGGGTGATCGATGCGGTGAAGACCGCAGGCTACGAATGGGCGTGCACGACCAAGGCGGGTCGCCATGATTCAGGTCGTGATCCCTATCGAATGACTCGCCTCGACATCACTCCCCAGCGGGTTTTACATGAATCACAAGAGCATGATGAACTCGGGTTTCGATCTGAAATCAGCCTTTTACGCGAGCATTTTCGCACCAAGGGGCAAAGCGCTTCGTAACACAGTCGCCCTGACACACTGATCCATGTCCACTGAATCGAACATCCAGGTCGCCTATCTGGTCAACCTTTACCCGAAGGTGAGCCATGCGTTCATTCGGCGTGAGATTCTTGCCCTCGAAGCGCAGGGCATGAGCGTCAAGCGATACGCCATCAGGCGGGCGGATGAGAAATTGGTTGACGATTCCGATGTCACCGAAGCCGGGAAAACGAGTTACCTGCTGGACGCCGGCGTGTTCGGCCTGTTGATGGCGGTGATTCGAATCAAGCTGACGCGACCCATCCGATACTTACAAGCCCTGAAACTGGCGTGCCAGATCGGCTATGGCTCGGATCGTGGGCTCCTGCGTCACTTCATGTACCTGGCGGAAGCTTGTGTGCTCGAAGGCCAGCTTCGACATGAGGGCGTACTGCATCTGCACGCGCACTTCGGCACCAATTCCACCACCGTGGCGATGCTATGCCATACTTTAGGTGGCCCCGGGTATTCATTCACCGCCCATGGATCGGCGGAGTTCGATCGACTGGACCAGATCGGCATCACCAGCAAGATCGACCGGGCGCGTTTCGTCATTGCGGTCAGTCGATTCGGTCGCAGTCAGCTCATGCGAAAATGCCCGGCCGAGCAATGGGCGAAGATTCACGTCGTCCATTGTGGTGTCGAGGATCAATTACTCGAAGATACCCCGGCGCCGATCCCTGAGACGAGACGATTCGTGTGTGTAGGCCGGCTTTGCGAACAGAAGGCCCCGATGTTGCTGGTGGAGGCGATGCAGGGATTACGTGACGATGGTTTCAACTGCGAACTTGTCCTGGTCGGGGATGGTGAATTGAGAGCCCAGGTCGAGCAGGCCATCGAAGATCATGCCATGGGCGATTCGATAAGCATCACTGGATGGGCGACTGGTCAGGAGGTGCGAGCCCAGATCGAGGCCTCGAGAATCCTGATCCTGCCCAGCCTCGTCGAGGGCTTGCCCGTCGTGATCATGGAAGCCTTCGCGAGGGGCCGTCCCGTCATCAGCACCTATGTCGGGGGCGTCCCGGAGCTTGTCAGACCGGGGGAGAATGGCTGGCTGGTCCCGGCCGGTGATGTCGATGCACTCATACTGGCCATGAAGGAGGCCATGGAGACCCCGATTTCTCGTCTGGGCGATATGGGCCTGGCCGGTCGAAAACGAGTGAAGGCTGAACATGCCACGAAGACGGAGGCTGGCACGTTGATCATGCTGTTTCGCAATGCCATGGATGGAGGCGTCGTCTGATCGTGTCCCGTTCGTATTGTCTCATCACACCATGTCGCGATGAAGCGAAGTACGCACGGCTGGTTCTGGACAGCGTGCTTGCGCAGACGATTCAACCCACGTTGTGGGTCATTGTCGATGACGGGTCGCAAGACGAGACTCCGGCCATTCTCGATGAGTACGCAAAACGTCATGACTTCATCAAGATCATCAGGCGAGAGGATCGGGGCAAGCGGGCCGTGGGACCGGGAGTCATCGAGGCGTTCTATACCGGGTACGAGACGATCGAACCCGATCGATTTGAGTACATCTGCAAGTTCGACCTCGATCTCGAAGTCCCCGAAGGCTATTTCGAGGGATTGATGGATCGTATGGAGGCAAACCCGAAACTCGGCACCTGCAGCGGCAAGCCCTATTTCAAAGATCCGAAATCCGAACGACTCATCAGCGAAAAGTGCGGCGATGAAATGTCCGTGGGCATGACCAAGTTCTATCGCGTCAAGTGCTTTGAGGACATCGGAGGATTCGTCAGGCAGGTCATGTGGGACGGCATCGATTGTCATACCTGCCGAATGAAGGGCTGGATGGCCATGAGTTGGGATGATCCCGAACTGCGATTCGTGCACCTGAGGCCGATGGGAGCCAGCGACAAGAATTGGTACCGAGGTCGTATTCGTCACGGGTTCGGGCAATACTTCATGGGGACCTCGCCGCTTTACATGGCGGCTAGCGTTTCATTTCGAATGACGAGACCACCTTTGGTCGTGGGCGGATTGGCAATGGGATGGGGTTATATCAGGAGCTGGTTCGGTTCGACGCCTCGTTTCGACGATCCGGTCTTCAGGCGATACCTCAGACGCTACCAGTGGGATTGCCTCGTGCGTGGCAAGCGTGCTGCGACAGAGCGGATCCATAATCGGATCGCATCGACGCAAAGAGGCTGAGCGTTCTTCTTTGGTTCAGAAGCAGGTCTCTCCCGGTGCTCTTGAGACGCAGAATCAGGACCGATAATATGAGGTATCCGGGATTTTCATTCGTGTCTTCACGCACGTGTGAAGCTGGGGAAACTAACTTATGCGATTATATTCAACCGGGTGATCCAGCGCGCCATTGAAGTGTCGTGTTGAAGCCTCATCCATCAGGATCATTGCATCCCAATTTGACAAAAGGTCCGAGTAAAACAGGGTCTACGTGGTACAATGGACAGTTCAGGAAGCCGTATGCCTTCAATGGATGGTGGGGGCACGGACTTTGTAATGGAATATGTGGGTGGGGCTGTCCCCACCTCCACTGATGTACGTGCAAAATGACAATTGTCAATAACCTCAAACCTGAGCAAGCGATCGGCATCGAGGACGGCGAACCGTCGTCTGTACGTGAATCTCAAGGCCAGAGCGAACTCCCGCTGGTCACGTTGAGAGGCATGCCGGTCCACGCCTTGACCGAGACGCAGTGCGTCCAGTTCATCATGGATGAGCTCCAGGTCGAACGTGGCGGCTGGGTTATCACACCGAACCTGGACCACGCTCGACGCTGGACCCGTGAAGAAGAGTTCAAGGAATTTTATCGTGAGGCCACCCTGGTCACTCCCGATGGCATGCCCTTGGTCTGGGCAAGCCGGTTACAGGGCACGCCGCTTCCCGAACGGGTCGCGGGATCGAATCTGATTGATTCGATTTCCCGAAGCGCTGCCACGCAGGGGCGTTCGATCTTTCTGTTGGGGGGTCAGGAAGGAACCGCGGAGCGAGCGGGCGAGGAATTGACCCGCCGTTACCCTTCGCTGCAATTGGCCGGCATGCATTACCCGCCATTCGGTTTTGAAAATGATCGCGAGCAATCCGAGGCGATCATCAAGGCGATCACCGACGCGAAACCGGACATCGTGTTTGTCGCGGTCGGATCACCAAAGCAAGAGCGGCTTATCTCGCAACTCAGGCCATTGCTTCCCGCCACCTGGTGGCTCGGGGTCGGCATCAGCTTCAGTTTTCTTGCTGATCACGTCAAGCGGGCTCCCCGCTGGATGCAACGAACCGGATTGGAATGGGCCCATCGTCTGGCTCAGGAACCACGCCGGCTCGGGCGGCGATATTTGGTTGAGGGTTTGCCATTCGCGGCAGGCCTGCTCATGGCCTCGGCCTGGTCCGGGGTGCGTACTCGTTGGCATGGTCCGACTCCTGGAAGAGGCGGATAAGGAAGGTTCGATGCAGCGGGATTCATGATGATCTCTCTGTAGCGACGTGGAATTATTGTGGGAATGGAATTTGGGAAAGGATGGTGGCTGGCCGAATCTGGCTGAGGCCACCTAGGCATGGAAGGGCGAGTTCTCAAGATCATCATGTTGGCGGGTGGGTTGCGAGCGTCTGCGTTTCGACAACAGCTCGGTATCCCCACGCTGAGGCTTCCGCTGGGCAGCCATCCCTCATTGCTCGACGCCTGGTTGACGAGTTTCGAGTCGATCGGTCTTCCCGTGGATGTTCACATCATCGTGAGTTGGGAGGACGACGTGAGGCATCTAGATCCGCTGATCCAGCAACGACTCAAGTCGTTCGTTGAGAGTCAATCGAGCATTGAAATCTCCACCGATCCGTCGCCCTGGCGCGGGACGGGTGGTTTGATTTACGATGTCACGTCTCACTTGAACGACGATGACATGATCCTCGTGGTGGAATCCTCGTGCATTCCCCCTGAGTCGCTTTCGACGTTTCTGCAAGATCTGGATGATCAGGCCAATGGCCTCGTGTGTTGTTCGGCCAAGCATGAGCCGGCCGGTTTGTACCTGTTTCGAAAAGCCGCCCTGAATGTCATTCCCGAGGAAGGTTTCTTCGATCTCAAGGAACAGCTCCTGCCGATCCTGTATCAGGCAGGAGAGAGACTGATTCCGGTCGTCATGTTCGATGAAGTGCTTCGAGTTCGTGATCGGGAGATGTATCTCCGGACCGTGCATGGTTTTCTCAACGGGACCGGTCATCCACTGCCAATTGTTTCTGAAGAGGCTTCCATTGCGCCGTCGGCCCGGGTGCTCGGCGCGAGCGTGATTGAGGCGGGTGTCATGATCGAGGACGGGGCGATCGTCCATGAGTCGGTGATCCTCAAAGGCGCCACGATTGAGCGTGATGCCTTGGTGAGCCGGAGCATTGTCGGCAGCCGGGCTCACGTGAATACCCTTGCCATCATTCGCGATACAGTCGTTCCATTCGATGCCAAGGCAAGGGACAAACGGGAATCGCCCCGAACGAAGCAACAGGTCAGTTCCAAGTCAAGAAAGACTGTCGAGGTGGGCGCATGAAACGACCGATGCGCTCCTATTGGGGTCTTCGTGAATGGGCTTTGCTGACGCTTCTGATGGGCGTGGCGATCTGGATTCATCGCGCGGCCCTGGCGGACATTGTGACCATTGCCTTTGGAAGCGAGGAACAATCGCACATCATGCTGGTCCCCTTCGTGGCGGGGTGGCTTTTCTGGCTGCGCCGCAGTCGAGTGCGTTCGATGCAGGTCGCACCGAGCCTCTGGGGGCCGCTCATCATTGCGCTGGGGTGGATGATGAGTTGGGGCGGTATGCATACCGAGACTCAGGCCGCTTGGCATGCCGGGGCCCTGGTGACGCTGCTGGGATGCCTGACCTGCTTGACCGGCCTCTCTCCCTTGAGGCAGTTTCTTCCGGTCTTCATTGTCCTGATGTTCATCATTCCCGTGCCCGGTACGATTCGCCTGGCCATCGCGTTGCCGCTTCAATCCATCGCCACATCGGTGACGCAGACCATGTTGGAATTCATGGGCGTACCGGCAACCCGTATGGGACATGTGCTGATCATTCATGGTGAGCAAGTCGCGGTTGGGGAGGCGTGCAACGGGATGCGGATGGTTTTTGCCCTGGGGTTGATCGTGTATGCCTTCGCGTTCAGCATGCCCTTGCGGACTGGTGTCAGAATAGCCCTTCTGGTGCTGAGCCCGGTGGCCGCTCTCGTGAGCAACGTGATTCGCCTTATTCCCACCACGATCTTCTTCGGGTATGGCACCGTCGAACAAGCTCAGATTTTCCATAACATTGCGGGCTGGGTGATGCTGCCCGTGGCCCTGCTGATGTTGGTGGGCGTCATGAAGATGATTCGATGGAT
>JAPULD010000518.1 GCA_027295365.1 Planctomycetota bacterium | reverse complement strand
GAAAACAGGGATGTGCTGAAACTTGTCATGAAGCAAGGCCTGGTGCTGGCGGTCATCGGCTTGGTCATTGGTTTGATCGTCGCCCTGGGTTTCACGCGAGTGTTGGCTTCCATGCTCTACAAAGTAGACCCAACGGATCCGACCACCTTTGTCCTGGTCCCATTCCTTCTCCTGCTCGTCACCATCCTGGCCACGTATATTCCCGCTCGACGAGCGTTGAAAATTGATCCCATGGTAGCCTTGCGGTACGACTGATTCTTCCTGATTTCCTGTAATCAGAAGTCACGTGACTGGTACACCCTTGCAACCGTCCAACGGAGTTGTTGCGCCATGTCCAACCTGATTTCTGATCTGAAATACGCCCTTCGCAACCTTTACAACAGCCCCGGTTTCGTGGCGGTGGCCATCATCACGCTGGCATTGGGCATTGGATTGAACTGCGCCATCTTCAGCGTGGTGAACATGATGCTCTTCCGGTCCCTGCCTTACGACATCTCAGGTGAGGTCGTTGCCATGTATCGGCTCAATCTGGAGACTGGGCAGACCCGCAACTGGTCGTATCCTCACTTCGAGGATTATCGCGACCAAGCCGATGGATTTGCGCACATCGTCGCTTGGAATTCGATCGATGTCAGTCTGGGCCGTGGCGACGCTTCGGAAATGCGGGTTGGGGAGATAGTCAGTGGCGACTACTTCGAGGCTTTGGGGACGAAACCCCTGTTGGGGCGCTTCCTGACCCTTGAAGATGACAAGACTCCTCGGGCGCACCCGGTGACCGTCATCAGCGCGATGTACTGGGAGTCCAAGCTTGGCGGGGATCCGGATATCGTCGGCAAGACACTCGCCATCAATGGAGACGACTACACCATCATCGGCGTGGCGCACTACAAATTTACGGGTATTCAAAGCCTCGTGCAGCCAGTCCTCTGGGCTCCCATGATGATGGAACCCCTCCTCAAACCCAAATCTGAAGCTCTCAATCAACGCGGCTCCTCCTGGTTGAACGCGTTCGGCGTGCTCAAGCCCGAGGTGAGCCTTGAACAAGCCAACGCTCAGCTCGATCTGATTGCAACGCAGCTTCGGGAGACCGAGGACCCGTACAACAAGAACCAACATGCCCAGGCATATCCTTGGCTAGGCATGACACCCGATCCCAACCAGCGCCCCGAGATGCTCATGTTCTCGGCCCTCGTGATGACCATGGTCGGACTCATCCTGCTCATCACCTGCGCCAACATCGCCAACCTTTTGCTGGCGCGATCGATGTCACGACGAAAGGAGATCGGCATCCGGCTGGCCCTGGGTTCGACACGGATGCGAATTGTTCGCCAGCTGCTGCTTGAGTCGCTGATCGTGTCCCTGGGGGGAGGTTTCATCGGACTGCTCGTCGGCGTGTGGGCCGTCAACAGCATCAAGTTCTTGCTGCCTCAACTGCCGATGAGCATCGACCTCGCACTCGAATTCGGCTTGGATCTGAACATACTGATCTTCGCGGTCGGCCTTTCCGCCCTGACGGGTATCGTGTTCGGGCTCGTTCCCGCCCTCCAGGCGGTGAAGGCGGACCTGATCCCGGCCTTGAAGGACGAAAACGTGGGGGGGCATTACAAACGATCACGTCTGCGCAGCCTGTTGGTCGTCGGCCAGGTCTCCATCTCGCTCGTCCTGCTGATCATCTCGGGTCTGTTCGTGCGCAGTCTCATCGAGGCGAAGTCCATCGACCCGGGTTTCGAACACGAATCAACGCTGTCCATGATGCTCGATCTGGATCGGCATGGCTACACGTCGGAGACCGGGCAGGCCTTCTGCCACGACCTGCTGGAGCGCGTCCGCGAATTGCCGGGAGTCGAGTCGGCCTGCCTGGATCGTTGCCCCCCACTCAGCTTCAACAACATGTCCAGCGGATACCATGTCGAGGGGGACATCGATACCGACCTGGACGGCGCGATCCAGAATCGCGTGGTGCGCACCTCCTTCATCAGCACCGACGATTTCAAGACCCTGGGCATCCCGATTCTGATGGGACGTGATTTCACTGAACAGGACATGAGCGAGGACACGCAAAAGATCATCGTCAACCAGACGTTCGCCGAAGAAACCTGGCCCAACGAGAATCCACTGGGCAAACGCTTGTCCTTCGAGTCTCCCCAAGGACCATATCTTGAAGTCATCGGCGTCGTGAAAACAGTCATATACAGATCCATCGGCGAAGCACCCACGCCCTCTGTCTATCGGGCCCTGCCTCAGCGGTGGACCCCGAACCTTGTGCTGTTGACCCGGGTCGCCGGAAATGGCGATCCCATGAACCTCATGCCCGTGGTGCGCGATGTACTCCGCGACATGGATCCCAATTTCTCCCCCAGTGACGCTCGATCCTACACCAACGTCATCAATTTCGCCTTGCTTCCGGCCAAGGCCGGGGCAGCGCTCTTCACGCTCTTTGGGGTCCTCGCCCTGCTGCTGGCTTCGGTCGGGCTCTATGGCGTCATGGCCTACATGGTCTCCCAACGTACCCACGAGATCGGCATCCGCATGGCCATCGGGGCAAACAAGACCGACGTGCTCAAACTCATTCTCCATCAAGGCCTGAAGCTCACATCCATCGGACTGGGCATCGGACTGTTACTCTCCCTGGCTGTCACCCGAGTACTTGAAGTCATGCTGTACGAAGTCAGTCCTTCGGATCCCCTGACGTTCGTGGGCATCACCGCTCTCCTGATTCTGGTTGCGGCCATCGCAATTCTTATTCCCGCCCGCCGGGCGATGAAGGTCGATCCCATGGTCGCACTTCGATACGAATAGGCCATTTACACCCCCAACCGATCCGGATGAAAATCTACTCATTGTTAGGCGAATAACAAGTGTCCCCAGGAGCCGAATCATGATTCGCAATCTCTTCTCTGACCTTAAACTCGCCTTCCGCACCCTGAAGAAGGCCCCCGGGTTCACGATTATCGCGGTGCTCACCCTCGCTCTGGGTATCGGTCTCAACGCCGCGATCTTCAGCCTCGTCAACACCATCATCTTCCGGCCGCTCCCCTATGCACACGCCGATGAGATTGTCCAGATCAATCGGATCGATTCGAGCAATCCAGACGATCTCCCCTCGTTTTCGTACCCCGACTACCTCGAATATCGCGACAAGATCGATGCCTTTCGGAATCTCGCTGCGGTCAGCTACATCATGGTCAGCGTCGGCCATGAAGACGCGTTTGAAATGAACATCGGGCAGATCGTCAGTGGCAACTTTTTCGACGTCTTCAATGTTCACCCCGTTCTGGGCAGACTGATTACGCCCTCCGATGACGTGATCGAGGGCAACCATCCCGTCGTCGTCCTGAGCTACAAGTACTGGCAGCGAAAATACGACGGCGATCCGGCGATCGTCGGCAGCGTCCTGATGGTCAACGGCCACGCGTTCACGGTTATCGGCGTGACGCCGGAAGACTTTGCCGGGGCACTGCCGGCTTTCGAGTCAAACCTCTATGTCCCCATGATGCAGCAGGCCCAAGTGTTCCCGATCGAGGGCGGTCTCATGAACCGCGCCGACGGCTGGCTGGATCTGGTGGTGGGACGCCTCAAACCCGAGATGACAGTGGAACAAGCCCAGGCCCTGGCTGATCTTGCCACGGTGCAGATGAAGGATGTCGATCCGAAATACGCCAACGAACAGGCAATCATCTTCAAGCCCATGGGCATGATCGACTCGCCGAAGGATCGACCGGCCTTGTACGCGATCGCGGCGATCATCATGAGCATGGTCGGGCTGGTGCTGCTGATCGTATGCGCCAACGTCGCCAACCTGTTTCTGGCCAAGTCGCTGACCCGACGCAAGGAGATCGCGATCCAACTTGCACTGGGTTCGGGCCGTTTTCGGCTCGTGCGTCAACTGCTGGTCGAGGCGCTCATCGTCGCTCTGGCCGGCGGTCTGCTGGGCACGTTGATCGCGGCGTGGTCGGTGTATCTTTTCAACGCCCTCCTGCCCCAGCTTCCGTTCAACATCTCGCTCAATCTCGAATTTGCCCTTGACAGCCGCATGCTTGCTTACACGTGCTTCGCGTCAATCGGGACCGGAATCGTGTTCGGGCTCTTCCCCGCGCTGCAGACGACCAAGACGGATCTGCTCGCGGCGCTCAAGAGCGATTCCGATTCCGGGGACACCTTCCGCGGCTCAAAGCTCCGCAACGTACTCGTCGTTTCGCAGGTTGCGATCTCCATGGTGCTCCTGGTGGGGGCCGGTCTTTTCGAGCGCAGCTTGTTCGCCTCGCGGTCACTTGATCCGGGCTTCGAACACGAGAACGTGCTCGCGGTGTCCATGGACCTGACCATGATGCGGCTGGATGAGAACACGGGAGCCGCCTTCTACGAAGACTCCCTGGATCGGGTGCGAGAACTGCCGGGGGTGGAGTCGGCGTGCATTGACGTCGGCGTGCCGCTCGGTTTCCTTCGCT
>JAPULD010000517.1 GCA_027295365.1 Planctomycetota bacterium | reverse complement strand
TTGTATTCCTTCAACGACTGGGTGGCGTCACTCTCCAGGCCCTTGATCGACTCCCGGGTTTCGATCAGTTCGTTTTCCTGGGCTCCGATCTTCTCCAACGCTCGTTTGTATTTTCTGATCGCGGTATCGGACTTGAGTTTTTCAGCCTCGAGCCCCTCGATCGACTTGCTCAATTGGACTTTGTTCGACTCGAACCGTTTGAGGAGGTCGCCAAATTCGATCTGGAGTTGCTTGATGTGAGCATCAGCCTCGGCCATGCTTTGATCGGTGGATCCATTTGATGCCGAGGGGACGTTCGTCTTGGGTGGAGCGTTCTTTGTTGCGGGGGGGCGTGATGAGGGTGGTGCGGGAGCCTTCGGGGAATCCTCCTCGTCCTCCAATATGGCGTTCAGATCCAGGTCGTCATCCTGACTCGCGTCGTCTTCAACATCATCCGACGGCGTGGCCGGCAAAGGGAAATCACCCGTTTGCATCTCGATCCCCAGATCGGAATCATCGTTCAATGTTTGCGTTGATTTGATGACGTTATGCAGAGGGCTTCGATACTGATCTGGAGCCTCAGGCTGTTCCGGAGATTGCTCCGGTGATTGTTCCGGGGGCTGGGAAGCATCGGGAATGTCCTGTTCAGTGACGAACTCGCCTTCCATCGGGGAGGCCGCCTCATCCTCGGGAGCTTCAGCCGCTTCACCATTCGACACGGGCTCCGCTTCGGGGGCAGCCGGCGGTGGACGATTCTGAGTGACACCACCCTCACTCAACGGATCGGGCTCATCTTCCTTGATCACGTAGAACAGTTCGAAGGTGCCCAGGATGATGCGGTCGCCATGCTTGAGCACGGCTTCTCGCGATTGCTTGTCATTGATCAGGAAACCATGGAACGAACCGAGGTCGCGGATCCGGGTCACGCCTTTGCTGGTCTCGATCGCGCAATGCTGGCGACTGACGGTATTGTCCTTCAAGGCAATGCTGTTCTCGCTCGTCCGGCCGATCGTGATGACGGGGGCGAGGATCTTGAATTGCTTGAGGGCTTCGGTGTTCTGCTTTCGGACGACGATGTATCGCATGGCAGGAATGGCAACCATCTGGATCGACTGGGGATCAAAAGGAGGACGACAAATTACAGGCCCCAGCGAAGGCTCTACATTATGTCCAATGAACTGCCTTTCGTCACGCGTTTGGGCGCGAATTTCGGGCGGAATCAAGCCATGAACGTCCCAGAATCCTCTTGGGAGGCCTCACGATCCCCCGACCGGACAGGATACGAATCAGATTTTGTGTATCCTGCTCGCTCGAAACGAGGACCGATCCACATTTTGGCCCGCTTATGAAAAGCAATCTCTTCAAACGTGGTTTCCTGAGCCTGATTCTGACTCAGTTCTTTGGGGCCGCCAACGACAATATTCTCAAGATGGTCCTGACCTTCATGGTCATCGATGGGGCCTGGGCCGGTCGACTCGGGGCCGGGGGACAGGGTATCGTCGGGCTTTGCTTCACGGTTCCGTTCATTCTCCTGTCCGGCTACGCCGGGCAGTTCGCCGATCGGAATTCAAAGCGATACGTCAGTGTTCTGGTGAAGATGGTGGAGCTCCCCATCGCCCTGCTGGCTCTGGTCGGATTCTGGACCGGGAACCTGTGGATCACGTTGGGCGCGCTGGTCGCCCTGACCTGCCAGAGCGCATTCTTCGGCCCGGCGAAATATGGCATGATTCCCGAACTCGTCGAGGAGCGGGATCTGAGCCGGGCCAACGGCTCGATCAACATGATGACCAACATCGCGGTCATCGTGGGCACCATGGCGGGGGGCAAGATCGCCGACCTGTACTCACCCCAGGCAGCATCGGGTGGTACGACTGCAGATCCGGTGCTTTGGATGCCCGGTGTCGCCATGTTTCTTGTCGCGGTGGCGGGGCTGGGCTCCGTGATGCTTCTGACGAAACTCGAGCCGGGCGATCGCGATTTGAAATACAACCCCAACCCCTTGGCGATCTACATCGTCGCGATTCGTGAAATGAAGAAGACCAATCTTTTTCTGGTCATGATGGCGTGGGGGTATTTCTATCTGCTGGCCGGGCTTGCGCTGTTGATCATCCCTGAATACACGATGGTGTTGGGGATCAGCCGAACCGAAGCGAGTTATCTGCTCGGGGCCATGGCCATCGCCATCGGCATCGGAAGTGCGGCGGCAGGTCTGATTTCAGGTCATCGCATCGAACCTCGCTTGATACCGGTGGGGGCCTTCGGGCTTTCGTTGTTCTTCCTCCTGATGGGGGTCGTCACCCCAAGCTTCATCAATGTGATGATCTTCATTTCGGGGGCGGGCTTTTTCGCCGGCTTCTATATCGTTCCGTTGCAAGCGTTGTTGCAGAAACTATCACCCGACAGTGAACGTGGGCGTTTTCTGGGTACCGCCAATGCGGTCTCGTTCGGATTCCTGTCCGTCGCCTCCGTGATGTACTGGATCATCCGACCCGCCTTCACTGGTCCCACGCCCGGGACGACGGACCAGCCCCAGCGAATCTTCATCATCTGCTCAGTGCTGATGATCCTCGGAACCGGTTTCTTTCTGTTTCACATGAGGCGAATCGGTGTGCGATTGGAGCATAAGGACGAAGCCTCGATGGCCGAAGAAGCGTCGGATGGATGACCCCGATCCTTATCCCTTGATTGTAAATGGTTTTAAAAGCTGTATCACGGCTCTGTGAGCCGTGATGAGTGAATACTTGACGACTGGAAACTCGGCCGACATGGCTGTGGCACATTCGTTTGATCGAAGCCTAGACTTCTGCCCCATGCCGCCCATCTACCTTGACAACAACGCCACCACCAAACCCGCCCCGGAAGTGGTCGAGGTGATGAACGCAGCATTGCAGGAACTATGGGCCAATCCCTCCAGCCTGCATCGATTCGGGCAGTCGGTGCGGCAGAAGATGGAGTTGGCCCGGGAAAGCGTGTGCCGACTCTTGGGGTGTTCAGAACGGGAACTGATCTTCACCTCGGGCGGTACGGAAGGGGCCAACCTCGCCATCCTGGGCTCGATGGGTACGAAGTCCGCCAAGAACGTGGTGGTGACCTCGAGGCTTGAACACAGCGCCGTGCGCGAGCTGGCCGAGCGGTTGGAATCCCGGAACGTCGAAATCGTCTGGTTGCCTTCCCGTGTAGGGGGCGTGATCGACGTGGATGCTTTGAGAGAATTGCTTGAAAAGAGGGGGCCGGAAATTGCGGTTGTTTCCGTGCAATGGGCCAACAACGAGACGGGGGTCATCCAACCGGTGGAGGCAATGGGGGCGTTGTGCCGCGAACATCGAGTTCGATTCCACACCGATGGCACGCAGATGGTCGGGAAGATGCCGATCAACGTGAGTCAGTTGCCGATCGACCTCCTGTCGTTCTCGGCCCACAAGTTTCATGGCCCCAAAGGCGTGGGGGGGCTCTTTGTGAGGCGTGGCGTACGGCTGAACCCGCAGACCATCGGAGGTCCCCAGGAACGCGAGCGTCGGGGCGGAACCGAAAACGTTCCTGGCATCCTGGGGTTGGGGGCAGCGTCACTCGTGGCCATGCAATGGCTTGAAACCGAGGGGCGAAACAAGATCGGCGCCATGCGAGACGCTTTTGAACAGTCGATCCTGGAGCAATGCGAGGAGTCGTCCATCAACTCGATTGATGCCCCTCGATTGTGGAACACCACCAACATTGCATTTCATCGCCTGGAGGCCGAGGCAATCCTCCTGCTGCTCTCGGAGCGAGGGGTCTGTGCCTCAGCCGGGGCGGCATGTTCATCCGGGTCGCTGGATCCCTCCCCGGTCCTGCTGGCGATGGGGATTCCCGAGGCTGCCGCGCACGGTTCGATTCGTTTCAGCTTGTCACGAGAATCGACGCCGGTGGAATTGGACGAAGCCATCGAGATCGTGCTGACTGTCATTGCCAAACTGCGCGTTTCCATGTCGGCGGTCTGAATCAGCCCACTGAATCATCACATTTGCCGACTCTTTGTGAGTGACTACTCAGGCTTGGGATCTTGATTGCCCAGGCCATGCTTCTCCCACGCCTCGCGTACCATGTTCGTCACATGCTCGTGTACGCTCAGGTCGAGCATGTCGGGCATGAGTGAATCCGTGGCAGAATCCGCCAACGCCCGGGCCGCGGCGAGCTTCATCTCCGTGGTGATCTTCTTCGCCCTCGCGTCCAGCGCACCTCGGAACAGACCCGGGTAGGCCAGCGCGTTGTTCATGCCCCGGCCATCTACGGCGATGGCCGCCCCCGCCTCGATGGCATCCTCGACCGAGATTTCGCTGACGGGATTCGCCAGGGGAAAGACGATTGGATCGGAGGCCATCGAACTGATCATGGCCTTGGAGACGGTGTTGGGACGTGAGACGCCAATGAAGAGATTCTTGTCCTTGATGACCTCTTCGAAGTTGCCAGTGATGTTGTCTTTGTTGCCTCGGTTGGCGACCTGCATCTTCCAGGGATTCAGATCGTCACGACCCTCGTGCAAGGCTCCCTTGGAGTCGCACATGACGAGGTCGTTCACGCCCATCTCCAGAAGCAACTTGGCGATGGCGATCCCGGCGGCTCCTGCCCCCATCATCGCGACGTTCAGATCCTTGAACTCGCGATTGGTTTTCTTCATTGCACCGATGAGACCGGCGAGCAAGACCGTCGCGGTGCCATGCTGGTCGTCGTGGAAGACCGGCACATCCAGCATTTCATCCAGCGCCTCCTCGACCTCGAAACACGTCGGAGCCCCGATGTCCTCGAGTTGGATGGCGCCGTATTGAGAGGAAATCTTCGAGGTGATGTTGATGATTTCCAGGGGATCCTTCGAGTCGATCAGGATCGGGTCGGCCGAAACGCCCACGAAATGCGCCAGGATCGCCGCCTTGCCTTCCATGACGGGGAGTCCCGCCAGCGCGCCGATGTCGCCCAAGCCAAGCACCGCGGTGCCATTCGTGACGATCGCAATGCGGTTGCCCTTGTGGGTGTACTCCCAGGCTTTCTCCGGATCATTCTCGATCAGCGTGCAGACACTGGCCACCCCCGGCGTGTACACCATGCGCAGCTTGCTGACGCTGTCGAGATTCACCCTGGAAATAGTCTCGATCGCCCCGCCGCGATGGATTTCGAGCACATCGTCCGTGACCCGGACCAGTTCGCAATGTTTGAGACTCTTGATTGCATTCGTGATGTGTTCAATGTGTTCCTGCTCCACGATGTACACTTGGACATCCCGGATCTTGTAATCGCAGTCGGCCCCCACGATTTCG
>JAPULD010000516.1 GCA_027295365.1 Planctomycetota bacterium | reverse complement strand
TTCGAGGCGTCGATGGCGTCGATCAGTTCCTTCAGATAGAGCTTGATTCCCTCGTGTCCTCGATCAAGATTGACGCCCAGCGACTTCACTGCTTCCTTGGAGAAGACATTCTTGGGCTGGGAGGGGCTGGAGAAATCGATCTTTGTTTCGACGCCCAGGTGCTCTTTAAGCATCAAGGCGAGGTCCGACCATCGTGCGTAACAATCCGCCAGGTTGTAGACCTTGCCCGAGGCGTCAGGATTGCCGATCGCCGCGATCATCGCGTCGGCGACATCGTTCACGTGGACGAACTTGCCACCCCCGAGCCGATCGAAGTTCGCGCCATCGCGAAAAGTCTTCACGAAGGGAAAGCCGATCGAGCGGGCCAGACGCGGGTCGAGGCCATAGACGGCACAAGGCCTGAATGCGCTGGTGTGTCTACCCGACGAGGCGTGGGCGGCCCAGAGATGCGCCTCAACCGTCGCCTTGCAGGCTCCATACAGCGTGCCGGGCCTCATCGGATGATCCTCGTCGATGTGACCCTCCCAGCGAGGCAGCATTTCGTGATGCACCGCGATGGTGCTGACATAGATGAATTGCCTTGGGGCGGAAGCCTGCAGCAGTTTGAGGGATCCCAGCACATTGCCCTGCCAATGCTTTTCGAGATTCGTCTCGTCCTCGAGCGAAGACCAGTCCAAGCTGTTGTGGATGATGCAATCCGCACCCTCCAGCAGGTCGGGCCATGCGTTTTCATCGTCCTGGTCACCTTCCACGAGCTTTGTGACGTAAGGCTCGATGTGATCGCGACGGCTGGTGGGGCGGACGAGCCCCGTGACGGTGTGTCCCGCCTCGACGAGCCTTCTCGCGAGAACAGAGCCGATAAAACCCGAGATTCCGGTTAAGGCTACATGCATGATGGACGGTTCTCTCCGTTGGGAATATGGTCTGAAACAGTCAAACTTCCGGGTCGATAGGATGAAAAACGCATCCTAGCGGAAGTGGATAATTTCCGCTTCAGGCCAGAAAATGGTCCGTGGTCGATTTTCGACGTTTGCCAGCCCTCGGTATGACAGAACAACCCGAAAAACCAGACACCAGATCAGAGGATGATAGTCCATTTACCCCCCGGACACCTCGTCGTCGTCGAATGATCCGTTTGACGATGTACCTGGTCGTGATCGGGATCCTGCTGTGCAGCGCATCCCTGCTCATCGTCACCCGATCCTGGTTCATCGTCTGGCTGGTGAGACCCGAACTCGAAAAACGTCTGGGGGGCCCGGTTCTCATCGAGAAGGCGAGCTATCAAGGCGATGGCGGTTTTGTCTTTCAGAACATCGCGCTTGATGCCCCGAACATCGTGGGCCCGGCCAAGAACCTGGTCGAGATCGAGCGCGTGGAGGTGAGGCTCGACCCCGAGGCTCTCTTTGATGGGGAAGTCGTCCTGACCTATGTTGAGATTTCGGGGCTTCACCTGAGGCTGAGCGAGAATCGCAATCAAGCCGGCGAAATGAATTTCATGTCCCTGACCCCGATGTGGGACAGCCAGGCGACCATGCTGCCCCCGACGGTGCAGATCAACGATGTCACCATTCAGGTCGGCATGCACGATGGCGTGTCATTCCAGAACATGGGTCACCGTGTTTTCAGCGGGTCCATGCATCCGCTTGAGGATCATCCTTCGTGGTTCGGTTTCACGCTCGACGAGTTTGATGCCGAAACCGGAACGACGGGGACCGGCAACTTGCGGATCAATGGCCAGTGGGATGCCTCCACGCTGGCGTTCACATCTGACGTCTCTGGTCTTGAACTCAGCCCCGAGACGCACAGCATGTGTCCGAGTCTTGTCCGGTTCTGGTGGGAGCAGATGGACCTCGAAGGAAGCGTGCACCGGATGCAGGTGACGTACGAGCCGGGCCAGCAGATGGAAATCGAAATGGATCTGCTGGATGTGGCGCTGTCCCTTCCCATCGATACGGAGGGAATGTGGTCCGTCTACCACAACGGGAAGGCTCATCTGAGCGATGAGAGCCCTCGAATGCATGTCGATCGAGGGGTCGTCGAACTGGCCCTGGATCGCCTGGTCCTCCGGAACCTGGAGGGCACGATCGGCGAGCGTATCGTGGATGGCGTGCAAGTCGGGCTGCCTTTTGAAGGCTCCTTTCGCATCGCCTCCCTGCCTGATTTCGATTGGGCCAACCGAGATCAATGGCTCGATCAGGTGCTCAATGAGGCCCCGTTCGAACTTGAGTTTCGCATCGTTGATTTCAAGGTCTTCCCCGATGAGGATGGCGAGACCCGGGAGGTCAAGTTGCCCACGTCGATTGCGAAGCTGTTCGAGCGATTCAACATGACGCAATGGGAACTCGATTCCCGATTCGTGTTGCAGCGCGGCACGTTTGATGACGGTTCAAACCCCCCCGACTCGATCGAGCTGCGGACCGAGGGCGATATCTTTCTCAGTCACGCCCGAGGTGCGTTCGGGCCTTTCCCGTACCCGCTTCATGATGTCAAGGCGCATGTGATGATCAACAACGACGAGGCAAGGATCCTCGAGCTGACGGCCTTGGGCGAAGGCGATTCGGTCGTCGAACTCACGGGGCGCATCGCGCCGCTCAGCCGCAATCCCAGCGTCAAGATTGATCTGGTGGCGCGAAACCTGACCACGAGCGACATACTCAGGCAGGCCTTGAACGAAAAACAACGAGCGATCTACGATGCGTTCTTTCATGATGCCAGCCACGAGGCTCTGCTTCGGAGCGGTGCGCTCGATGATGCGACTCAGTTCGAATATGGCGGCATGCTGGACCTCACGCTGCACTTTGATCGGCCTCCCGGTCCCGATCAGTCGCTGGTCATCACGGGGGAGGCCGACATTGACCGAATCGGCGTCATCCACGACAACTTTCCCTATCCCGTCACCGTCGAGGGTGGCCGCATCACCATCGAGGAGGATCGCATTGCCCTGCATGGCCTCGATGATGACCCCGGCCTGTCGATTCTCATGGCCGGGGGAGGGCAAGGGTTCGTCTCGGGCGAGATTCGATTCCTCCGGACCGATGGCAAACTGGAGGTTCGTCCCGAATTGCGTCTGGCGGTCCAGGGCGATACGTTTTCGCAGTTGCTGTATACGTCGATTCCCATGGCGTCCTCGGAACGCGCCTTGCTCGAGGATCAATCGGATTGGCCCGGGCAAGCCCTGTCGCGAACGAGCCGACTCCTCAAGGGCATGGGGCCTACGGGTCTTCTGAATTATGAAGGTGACCTGTATCTGGATGAGCACGGTCGTTTCGATTACGAATTCATGGTTCATCTGGCCGGATCCGCAACCCCCGGGGAGGCATTGGCGGATGCGATCGGCACGGCGGGTCTCATCTGGCCCGAGGGATTCTCGCTTGATCACGTCGAAGGGGATTTGCGGGTCACGCGTGATCGAATCGAACTGAAGCAGCTCACGGGGCAGCAGGATCGCACCCGGGTCAGCGCCTCTGGCTCAATCGATCTCCGGGAGGGGATCAACGACACCACGATACACGTCACCTTCGAACAGCTTGAGCTGGGTCCGTACCTCATCAATCTGGCTCCGAGCGAGTCCGCCGATCAGGTTCGAGAATTCTGGAATCGCTACCAGCCCCACGGGCATTTCGGACTCGATCTGGAGTATCGCGTCACGGACGATGAAGACGTACTCACGTTGGAGGTCATGCCTGAAAACATCGGCTTCACCCTGGATGGGCAACCGGTGAGGTTGATGCACGAAGGTGGCGACATCCTGTTGATGGACAAGATCGTGCAGTTCAACGAACTTGGCTTGAGGTTGTTCTCGAATGACCGCAACGACGGATCGATCCTGCTCAATGGCG
>JAPULD010000515.1 GCA_027295365.1 Planctomycetota bacterium | reverse complement strand
TGATCGGCCTTTTCTTGAAGAACCCCTCGATGTCATTGACGCTGGTGAATCCTGGTTTTGTCTGTTCCATCATGGCCTGAAACAGGACGTTGGCGTTGTAGGTGTTGCAGTAGTAGGCCAGGAGATCGCCCCGATCTTCCGGAAGCCAGGCGACGCCATATCGTTTGATCGCCATGCCGATGCGACTGATGATTCGATCTCGTGCGGCCAATTCATAACGTACCAAGCCGTCGTCGGTGACGATTTCCTCCAGCAGCAGTCGATAGGAGCGAGTCGCCTGTCCGATGTAGGTCTTGACGTCGCCTTGCTCAAGATCGGGAGGAGGCTGGTTCGTGAATGAGTCGGGAGGAGTCAGCGTCGTTGTCGGCTGGGCGATGGCGGCCGGAGGGGGTGTTTGGCTCTCAGCGGTTGTCGCGGGGGATTGCCTGGAGTCCGTTGTCTCGATCGCAGCTTGATCAGGAGAAGCAGGCGTCTGGTCGCTGCAACCTGCGTGCATCGCGAGCATCAGGAGTGAAGTCTTCAAGGTCAAGATCGTCGTCCAACGTTTCATCATGTCTCTCCAGGCGGCCGCTTCGTCCTGCCGGGCTTGATTTCTTGTATGCCTAAATAACGGCATGTTCGCATTCTTCCTGACGCTTGGGCTCGGACGAATCAGTCCTGATCCTCAGAGGACGGCAGGCCCAATTTTCCAATGACCATTTCGATCGTCTCCTCATCGTATCCACGCCGAGCCAGCAAGGAGGCCAATCGACGAATCGCGGTCTTGGGGGGAACTGAGCCGAGCTTTATGAGATGCGACTGAGCCAGAGAAAAGGCAGAATCCGTCGAATTGCACTCGTCGGTGCATTCCTGGGCGATTCGCAGGGCGAGATCCTCCTCGATGCCTTTCTGAAGCAGTCGCTGCAGGATCAGCGTCGGTCCGGCCTCGCGGGTTCGGCACAATGATTCAACCACCTGCCGGGCAAACGCCTCATCGTCAAGCCATCCTTCGGACTCCAACTCCTCGATCACCTCGTCCACGATGGATTCATCAGGTTCGTGTCTGGTCAGTCGTTGTTTCAGTTCGGCCTTGGCATAGCTGCGTCGGCCCAGGAATCGAAATGCTGCGCGTCGGACGGTCACACGAGTCTTGGCCCGTTCGATTCGCCTGGAAAGCTCGGGTGTCCAAGGCAATCCAACTTTCAGTCCCAACGACTCGATGTCCGCTAGCCTCAGACGATCCCGGGCGCGACCATCCACTCGAATACTCAAAATGTTCGGATCCGAAGGCAATGGCACCAGGGCGGTAACGACCGATTCGCTTTCATCCGGAAACAGATTGTTCGACAGGGGGGTCGGCATCGATGTGATTCGGGGACAAGTGATGAGAAAAAGGCAATCAAGTACCACCATGCTATGCTGAATCCCAATGCGGGTTTCAGATTCATCACTGGACAAGGCGATTCTTATTCTGGTCTCTCTCTATGGGAGTGGCTGCGCAGCCATACCGGAGGTCGAGGCTCCCGAAGTCTCTTCGGGGGGGATTCTCCATCACGCCGGGGGCAGGCACCATCGCCTCCTCGTGGAAGGGAATTTCTGGTATCAGAGCCGAGGTGATCACCTCGAAGTGATCTCACCGTCTGATGGAAGCCTCCTGAATGTCATACGGATCGGCGAACCGGGGCTGGTCGGTCGCATGACGGCCCTGCTGCTGCTTGGTCATGAACTGATCGTGGTGCTCCATGACGATGGCGTGGCGCGATTCGACCTGACCGAGCCTTCTCATCCTCGGCTTGTTGAGTTGATCAGCGCCCGGGAGCTTGATCTCATGCCTCGACAATTGAGTCTCGTCGATGACGAGGTGTACGTCTCGGGGCGTGGGGGGATCGTGCGACTGTCGGATCGACAGCGAGTTTACACCAACCTTGGGGAGGCGGGTCCAGTGGCGAAGGCCATCGGAGGGCTCGTCACGAGCGTCGGCCGTCGTGTCTATCGCCTTGACGATGAGCAATACCTCGGGTCGGCGAGCCGCCTGTTGATGTTACCTCGAGGCTATGGCGTGCCGGGTCACCTGCTGTTCATTCGCGATGAAGATAATGGCAGTTCCCTTGGTCTGATGAATGCGGCGATCCGGGAAGTTGACATCAACCGGGCTACGGTCCACGTAGACGGTTCGATTCACGCGGTGAAGTTCATCGAGGGTCTGGTCTGGGCGGCGCACGATGGGGGCCTGCTGGCCTGGCGAATCGATGGCGATCGACTTCGGCAAGTTCACGATTTCGACTTGGCCGGCATTCGAGATTTCGGAGCCATGGGAACAAATCAACTCACGTTGTGCGGGGAGTTCGGGCGAGGGCTATATCGCATCGCCGATGACGGGAGGAATCCCGGGCCGATGATGATCTGGAAAATGGACTTGCCGGGCACCCTTTCCCGAACCCGAAACGACAACCGGTATCTCGTGGCGAGTGATCTGTCTCGCCAATGGGTGTATGACATCAGGTCCAACGATGTGACGAGGCTGATCCGGGACGTCACCTTCATCGATCCGGAATCTGATGATCACGCCGGGTCGCTCAGGGCCGAAGCCTGGATCGAAGAAGAGGGACGCGAACTGAGGATCACCATGGACCTGGGGGAGCTGACTCATATCGAATCCGAAGGCAGCCGAATGCATTGTGTCATTTCTGTCAAGGGGCGTTTCTGGCTGGGCCATGACCGGGGCGTGACGGTGCTCGACCCGGGGCAAGCTCACGAGAACCTGATCGTGCAGCGGTTCAGACTTCCGGGGGCGATCATCCATCTCATGCCTCTGTTGTCGGGCGAAGGCGCAGCCTACGTCAGCGAATCGGGCGGCTTCGGCGTGATCACGTTTTCGCGCTGATTGTCGAGATCGAACTGCTTTGAGCGAACGGTAGACGAGAGCTGAACCATCGAGTCCGCCGAGCAATTGACAAGAATCGAAGCCGAACCGGTGTATTTCGACGGTTTCAAATGATCGAGGGACATTCGCCCCACGTGGAAAGGAGTCTGAGAAGGTCCTCCACGTTGACGCGTCCATCGCGATTTGTGTCTGGTGGGCATGGTGCCGGACACGAGCCCCAAGCCTGCAACAAATCCAACAGGTCAAACACGTTGACTTCACCGCTCGCGTCGGTGTCGGTCGGGCAGCAGGTTTCATTGTCTGTGGCGAACACAAACACCGAACCCGAAGATCGTCCTTGATCGTCATCAGCGAGGGCTCCCACCAGGATTTCGCCGGCGCGTTCGACAATGGATGAGCCGAAATGATCTCCGTCGTAGGAAGGGAACAACTCGATTTCCTCGGTCCAGTTGGCTCCATCGAACCGGAAGCGATAGACCGATCCGGAATCGCTGAATATGCCATCCCCATTTAAAGTGCAGACATAAGCCACATCGTCGCGCAAGACGAGGTCCGTGGCGAATACATCTCTGGTCGCCCCGTCGGAGGGAAGCAGCTTGGCTTCCTCCAGCCACGTCGAGGTGATCTCATCAAACCGGAAGACGTACGCGGAGCCTGAATTCTCCCCTGGATCGTCCTTAAAGGGGCTGCCAATGAGGGCGACATCATCATGCAAATCGAGCCGGAAGCCGAAATAGTCTAGGTCGGCGCCGTCGGAGGCCATCAACTTGGCCTCCAATATCCAGGTTAGAGACTCCGTGTCATGGCGATAGACATAGGCGGCCCCCACGCGTTGCCCGAAGGCGCTGTGGCCGGCAGCGCCGATGAGAAGGACATCATCACACAAGGAGAGGTTTTCGCCGAACCAGTCACCATTCCCGTCATCGGGGGGGAATAGTCTTGTCTCTTGGACCCAGGAAGAGCCATCGTACCGAAACACGTTCGCCGCGCCGGTGTAATCACCCGCTTCATTGGTGCTGAGCCAAGCTCCCACCGCCAGTACATTTCCGCTCAGGGAGACGGATTGTCCGAAGCGATCATTCGACGCGGAGCCGTAATAATCGAAGGCAAGGAGCTTTGTCTCTGGAGTCCATTTTGAATTCACGGGATCGTATCGAAAGACATACGCCGAACCGGACGTGGGACCCAGGGCAAAGTCCAAAGGCGCCCCCACGACGATCACGTTTCCACTCACGGAAACCGATTGGCCGAAACCGGCACCGAAAGAATCCGATGCGACCAACTTGGCTTCATGGACCCAGGTGGAGGACACGGGATCGCGACGATACACGTAGACCGCACCCCTTCCACCATTTCCACCGGCTGCACTAATGACCAGGAGATCGCCATCGATTGACAAGGAATTGCCGAAGAGATCCCCCGACTCGCCATCGTTGGCGAGCAACTTCCGGGTTTCGCATTGTGCGAACGCCGAGGGGGCGTTCCCGGTCCAAAGGCCGAGCGACAATACGAAAACCAGCCAGCCGGGGTGGATTCCTTGCGTGAAGGATCGATGTTTGATCATGGCAGCGCCCTCCAGGAAACGAATCAGGATCAAGACGAAAATGAAGCATTGAAGCGACCGAAAACAGCATGTTCCCGCCTCCGAAACATCTACACTCACTGTACCTCCGGAAAGGGACAATCGCCATCCAATTCTCTCAAGTAGACCCGACAATCATGAGAAAAGCGGGATTGATTCAGTGGGAAATGCATCCGGATAGTGATGTTCTTTCCGACAACGCCGCCATCGCCAGCGAATCGGGATGCTTCGGCGTGATTGTCTTTTCCCGGTGATCCGAAATACGTTGAGGCTTCAGGATGGAGCGATCAATGGAAACTCATCCCAATCGGTGGATCGTCTGACATGGCCTGGACACTCGTCATTTTGCTTGGCATCGCCACGGTGTTCCTCTTCGTCCGGGTCCGCACGCTTGGCAAGCAGATCACCCGGTTCACCCGCACGCAGCGGAGGCGGCCCATCGCCGCCGGGGTCATGCCCGTGCTCCGAAGGGTCGACTATCACAAGCCGGTGATCCTCATGGCCCATCGGGGCCTGGCCCGATACGCGACGGAGAACACCGGTCCGGCCATCGCCCTGGCCTCCGAGGCCGGTGCCAACGGCATCGAGGTGGATATCCGATGCACCGCCGATCACGTGCCGGTGCTGTTTCACGATCGGAGTCTGCAGGTCCTGGCCGGGCGAGCTCAGGACGTGCGCGACCTCTCGTTCTCGCAACTGTCGGACATCGCGATCAACCCGGCCAACCGAATCGTGAGCGTGGATATCATGCTCGATGAATTCGCAACCCACTTTGATCACCTGATGCTCGATTTAAAGGACGTTCGCCGCGATTCGTTCGATCGCGACGATGTGGATTGCGTCATCGAATTGGTGAAACGCCACGACGCGACCCGGCGCGTGATCGTGGACAGTTCCTCGTTCGACTGTGTTCAATACCTGCAACAAAACGGCCTGACCGCTTCGTTTCGCAGGCCCACGCGCTCGCCCCGGGAACTGGTTGACCAGGGCATCACGCACATCACGATGCCCGCCCACCTGGCCCGGAAGTATTACGAGCGGAACAAGGGCTGGGGCGGCCTGTTCGCCACCATCGTCTGCCAACCCCCAGTCGACGAGGCCATGTGGTTCATCGAACGCGACGCCTCGGCCATCATCACCGATCTGGTGGAGGAGACGATCGATGCGTTGGTGGCCAAGGGGTACGCCTCGACCAAGGCCAACGGAGAATGAACCCATGACCCGGGGCTGTACGCTCGGGCCACGGTTCGCCCGTCCGAGGCGATCGCATTTCGACGCTGATTCGCGAAATGATTGAATCATCAAGCTCGTCCCGGTCGAATGATGTTGCATGATCGGGATCGATACGCTTCATGCATCAAACGAAACGCACGATCAAGTCCTCTCGGTCCGAAGCCGATTGCGGGTCGCGCTGCGGCGATGGAGCCGCGTGTCCGTGGTGGCGCTCGCGCTGGTCGTTCTGGGAGGCCGGCTGGGGCATTGGCATCGTTACTTCGATGATGTCAGTCACTTCCAGGTTCAGTTTCTCTTCGGGGCGGCGGCGCTGTTTGTCTTGCTGCTGATTCTGCGCAGCCCCCGCTGGGCCCTGGTGGCGCTGGTGTGCTTGGGCTTGACGAGCTGGCGGGTCATTCCTTGGTACATGGGACCTTCTGGGTCTCAGGTGGCTTCAGCATCCGAGGGCGTTCCGGTGATTCCGGGGGTTCCGGGGGCGGGGGTTCAGGGGGCGATCATTCATCTCATGCCTCTGTTGTCGGGCGAAGGCGCAGCCTACGTCAGCGAATCGGGTGGCTTCGGCGTGATCACGTTTTCGCGCTGATCGTTGAGGTCGAACGTCGAAATCGCTCTGGTAATGAAGCGTTGAACCATGGATTTGAATATGAGAGGTTTATGGAACGTGCCCGTCCCGTTTTTCGACCCCTTTTTTCGATGAAGCGTTATAGAGGTCATTGAAGAAACATTGTGAATAAAACGAGGCACATCGAGAACTAATGAGTAGGCGGCCAACACGGTTGTCCCGAGGGATCTTGAGTACGGAAATGAGATCGGACGTCATCGCAAGCCGTTGAATGGGTCGCATGCAAGCGTGGCAACTCGGTGCGGAGTCAGGTCTGATCAACATCCAATCACCCTTGACAACCCCGTCTTCATGGGAGGATGGATACGTTGTTTTGGTTGTTTCATGGCATCCGTTTGCGCCATGTATTGGGGATTCTGTAAATTCAACTCACGCTCCTTACTAAGTCAACGCCTGTTTTATAAGGGGGTCGCCTTGGTGGCAACTCTCGTCGATGCCGATCTTGGCTCAAAAGAGTCGCTGGAAACATGTAAATCGACTGGCATATCCAGAAAACGGCGAATTGAAGGCTAGTCATGCGTATGTTCCTTGTTGACATTCGGAATCCAGGCACCTCATTAGAGTGGCTCAGATCAATTAGTTTCCAAGGGAGAAAGAAAGGAAAGGGCATGGCGAAATCCGCTGATATTTTCCAGGACGATGCATCAACGGTCACAGCTGAGACCGCTGTCGACGATCTCGAAACGGATCCACATGCCTATATGGTGAGCTGGTGGGAACTCGTCTTTGGCAGTTGTGCCCTGATTCTCTGGTTCTCATTGTTCGCCGGTGGCATCTTGATCAATATCGGGTCGTCTCGCACGGCATTGACCTCCTCTGAAACATTCTGGCAGGGGGTGTCCCACCTCCCCCTGATCCTTTCCTGCTGGACGGTGACCAACGTCGGTGTTCTGGCGGTGCTCGCGGCGATTCTGGGAGCCGTCGGGCGACGCACTCGGTTCACCTCGAACAACACGATTTCACGTTTCTCCAACTCCCCGTTGTTGAAGTCCAGGGCGGCCATCATCTTCTACGCTTCGGCGGTCATTCGTGGCTTCGGTGTCTACTCGCTGCTTCTGGGAGGCTTGTTGATCTTGGCCACCGCCACGCTGGTGGCTCCCTCCCAGGAAGAGTATCTCCGATTGGCTTTGACCATCTCCATCATCAGCTTCTACGCCGGCTACAACCCCGAAGTCTTCGCGAGCCTCCTGAAACGGGCCGAGGGGTTCTTCCGGAAGGAGTAGGCTCGCTGGAGTCAGGAAACAGGACGGAATTTGTCGCGGAGAATACCTTTGATGCCCGGCCCAGGTACGGTTTGATTTCTGAAACGAAAGTCTTACGCAAGATGCCATAGAACCCAGAGGCAGTCATATGTCTAAACACGGAACTTCTCATTCATCATTTTTGCTGTGGAACGTGATTGTTGGCATCGCAACGGTATTGGGGCTCATGTGGGCGGTCTACACCTGGGCCTATGACACTGGCAGTCGGGAACAGGTAGAGCAGATGGCATTGATTCTCAGTCTTGATACATCCGATCAAGTGAATACTGAATCGATTGGACTTGCATTCACTCAGTTGCAACACGAGGCAGGCGATGCAAAGCGTGGCCTTTCAAGCAGCCTCATCAAAATCGCTGAATTGAATGAACAATTAGCCGAGTATTCTGATACGGACAATCTATTAATTCAAACACAACTGGAATTGAAGAACAGAAACACGGAATTGTCATCTTGTCACCGAGAATTGGAAGTCATTCAAGAAAGGATGTCAAAGGAAACAAACAATTCTTCTCGTACTCATGGACGGATTCAATCGCTTGAGACTGAAAACACAGAACTGCGTAAACGGCTTGGCTTGGATTCATCAATTCAAAGCACGATCATGCACGACATTTCATATCGTGTTGATCGCACTAATTTCGCAGGCGAGGGGATTCTGATTGAACTCACGGCCCTAAACACGACGGCAGTTCGGAAGTCGATTCAAATCCACGGTCCGACATTTTTCCCAGGGCCACAGGTGCGAACAATTGATGGTCAAGAATTCGCCATCAACAGGATTCGAGCAGGCCAGCAATCAACTTCAGGCCGTTGGCTTACAATTTCACTGCCTGCCAATGGTGCGATCAAATTAGCATTTGAAGTCAACAATTTTCCATCGAATATTCGTCGCCTGGATTCCTTGGAGTTTGCGATACGGACCGATCGGAGTCCATTGACTATCGTTTCCCTTCGAAACATCTTAGTTGGGACGGAATGACAGCGAGAAGATGGCATTTCCGATCAACGTCGTCGTACTCCTTTCATTCGTCACTAAAAGTACGGATCCACTTCCACCGTTGCCGCAGACAGTTGGCCGCCGTTAGCGATAGTTGCCATCGCCTTGCTCAGACTTGGTTCACTTCGGTACCAGAAGCGGGAATCACTGGCAAGCGTGTGCTAGTGTCGGCAGTTCATCACATCTCCAGAAATACGTCGTTCCATGCGAAATGAGTGAGGCAAGGATGAGCTTGCGTAACGCGACTTTTCTGAGGCGTTCGTGCAATCATGAATGGAGGACACATATCTTGGACAGATTGTCAGTGCTTGTTCACCAGACTCGATTGATGGCACTCACGACCCGGCTTCACCATCTGCGTATTTATCAACATCCGATCTTGTGAAAGCAGGATCAGATCGTCGGCCCGATCGCCTGCAACGTCCGTGGTCATTGATCGGCTGAAAATCTAGGGCCAATCATCCATCTCATGCCCTGGTTGTTGGGCGATGGCGTCGTCTACGGCTATGCGTCGGGCGGATTCGGGGTGATCTGGTTTCCCAGCTGAATCACGGATTCTTTGAAACTTCAGGCTCGACCCGGTCGAATGATGTTGCATGATCGGGATCGATACGCTTCATGCATCAAACGAAACGCACGATCAAGTCCTCTCGGTCCGAAGCCGGTTGCGGGTCGCGCTGCGGCGATGGAGCCGCGTGTCCGTGGTGGTGCTGGTTTTGGTCGTCATGGGAGGCCGGCTGGGGCATTGGCATCGCTACTTCGATCATGTCAGTCACTTCCAGGTTCAGTTTCTCCTCGGGGCGGCGGCGCTGTTTATCCTGCTGCTGATTCTGCGCAGCCCCCGCTGGGCCCTGGTGGCGCTGGTGTGCTTGGACTTGACGAGTTGGCGGGTCGTTCCTTGGTACAGGGGGTCATCGGGGTCACAGGAGGCTTCAGCAACCGAGGGCGTTCCGGGGTATCCGGGGGCGGGGGTTCCGGGGGCGGGGAATCCGGGGGCGGGGGTGAGGATCATGTTGTTCAATGTCTTGCAAACGAATGA
>JAPULD010000514.1 GCA_027295365.1 Planctomycetota bacterium | reverse complement strand
ATCCTTAAGATAATTCCTGGCCGCCACCAACTCCTCCTTGCGAGCGTAGGGGTCGTTGATAATGCGCAGGAATAGATTCTCGGCCCGTTCCAAGTCGCGACGGGCAAGCAGTTCCAGTCCCTGGTTTATAGGATCAAATACGAACATAAGGCTTTAAAAATCGCCTTGGAAGCGGTTGAATGCCCCCTCCTCAAGCGACGCGGGAAAGGGGCCGATGGAAGGGAAAACACCCCTCCAAATAATTGTTATTTAGATGCTAATTGGCAGTGGAGGGTTTTATAAATTAAGAGTAAAGGAATATTTTCCCCAGAGAACCTCTTGAAGATCAACAGGTTAGGGCGTGGCTGAAAGGGTTGGGGACCGGGGCAAAAAAACCGGGGAAAGGCCTGCAAAACAGCCTTTCCCCGGCTCAAACCATCGAACAGATCACTCAGAGATTAGTAGCGAAGCTCCTGCCACTGAGTGATAGCTTTCTGTCCGTTTCTTTCTTTGTTCTGACCATTCCAGACTGCAATCCCCATCGGCGTTTTGCTGCCTTTGGACACTATGATGACGAAAGACCCATTGTAGACGGAGTTTCCCCCCAGGCATGCGACCCCTTCAGGAAGACTATCAGATCACGATCGACACGTTTCAGGGCCCCTTGGACCTGTTGCTGTACCTGATCCGCCGGGCCGAGGTGGACATTCTGGACATTCCGATCGCGGCGGTCACCGTCCAGTTCCTGGAATTCCTCAAGCAGCTCGACTACATCGACATCGACAATGCTGGCGATTTCCTCGTCATGGCTTCATCCTTGGTGGAGATCAAGAGCCGCTCCATCGCCCCGCCTTCGGAAAGTGCGACTGGCGAAGGGGGCAACGAAAGCGGACTGGATTCGGCGGACCCCCGATACGAACTCGTCCAGCAACTTCTGGCCTACCAACGCTATCGCATCGCCAGTGATGAGCTTGAACAACGTAGATTGATGTTTCTCCAGCGCTATCCGATCCTGCCCGATCGCAAGGATCGTCATCGGCTGGAGGAATATGTCGAGCCTATCGAGTTGGAACTTGATGATCTGCATATCCTGGACCTCTCCGAGAATTACGAGCGAATCGTCGCGTCGATAGACTTCACAAAGCTGGGCGAGCACACCGTCGAGATCGACGACACCCCCATCGCCTTGCATCAGGAAGATCTGCTGGATCGCCTGGAACGTGAACCAGACCACAGGCTGACGCTGCACATCGCGTATGAGGGAGCCGGGATAGGCAAACGCATCGGCCTGTTCATGGCGACCCTGGAATTGGTGAGACTTCGACGCGTGACGGTGATCCAGGATGACATCGACAGCCCGATCGAGTTGGTGCTCAACACCGATCCCGACGAAGTGCTCGTGATCGACCTCGACGAAATCACCCTGCACCACAACCCAGACGGCACCCACATCGACCCCCGGAACGATGATCCCCAGGTCAAAGACGCCGAAAAACAGGATGCTCAGCTTGAGATCAACACCTCAACATCTGAGGATTGATTTCAACTTTCAATTTTCAACTTTGCCAGTCGTTACGTTTCATCGCGGTCGATGACGCGGTAGGTTTCGCGTTCACCCCGGCCACGCAACGGGTAGTCCTTACGCAGCGGATGAGCGGGATATTCCTCCCACATCAGGATGCGTCGAAGGTCCGGGTGATTGCGGAATCGGATGCCGAACATGTCGAAGCATTCACGTTCGCGCCACTCGGACCCTGGCCAGATGTCGGTGACTGAATCGACTTCCAGGGCGGGGTCGGGCTCGATGCCCGACGTGTCGATGGAGGGATCGAGGAAGGTCTTGACCGTCAGCCTCAACTCGTTGGGATAACTGACGAGTTGGTAGACCACCGCGAAACGCCCCTCGGTCTGCGTGGGATACCCAAGGTAATCGACCCCCGCGATGTCACAGAAAAAATTGTAATCACAGGCCGGATCATCACGCAAAAATCGCATGACCTCGTGCAGCTTATCGCTCGGCACGATCAGGGTCGTATCGCCCCGGAACTCCGACGCCTTGAACTTGACGTCAGGGAAGGATTCCTTGACTCGAGCCAGGGTGGGGTGATCGAGCGTTGCCTTGGAAGTCGTCATCGAGGGTCATCTCCAGGGGGATGGGGCTTCTGAGGGCCATTCAATACGATTTCACGTCCATGGACAAGTCGAGAATGGCATTTCTCACAATCGGCTCCGATTCAAACTGTGGCGAGGCCTTGTCGGCCGTGCGATTCCATGATGGATAAGCAAAGCTCGGCTCACAGAGCCTTTGCACAAATGAAAAAGCCTTTGCCAAAGATTCAGGTGGCCAACCACGAAAGCTGCTCTTCCATCGGGCCTGCCATGAGCACGATGGGCGTGTCATCCGGCACCCAGGAATCAATCAGCTTCAGGACATGAGATCGAGGCATGATTCCCTGCCCCAACGGGACCGCTTCACAGGCCCCCTCCTGATCACCATGGTCTGGTCCCTGAATATCATGCAGGATCACCATCGAGCACTTCGCCCCCATGGTCTCGAAGATCCGAGTCAGATGATCATCGACATCGTCGATCATGCTGGGCTCGAAGAGTTCCGCCGGGGCCAGGGCGAATCCGAAAGGCCCCTGTCGATCCTTGGTGAAGGCCAGGCATGATGGCGGGTCGTTGAGGACATGCCGACTATGCGGGTGGAAACAAATCGTTTTTCCATGCTTCTCGAGCTGGGAGGCGACTTCATCACAGAAGGCGGTGAAAGTCTCGACGCCGGTCTTCAACCAGGTCATTGGATTGGACTCGAAGAGTTCCTTGGCGAGCGTCCCCGACCAGCTCACGATCGTATCCCCGGGGGACGTCACGTCAGCCAGCCAGCCATCACCCAAAGGGTTGGATCGATTGGTCGAAGCGAGAATTTCGTTTGGTGCGCCATGCCGAACGATGATCCCATCGCAAGCCGGATCGTCGCTGATCCCGAGTAGCTTCAATGTCGCGGCATCATGTTCCACGTAGATCTTCACGAGCGATTCATCCTCTCTCGCCTCGATATGCACAACGACTGGTGCAAGTCTCGTAGATGACGATCTCGCTGAGCAACGGAAGGTCTGGCGCGAGCCGATCCCAGATCCACTTGGCGATCATCTCGCTGGTGGGATTCTCAAGCCCCTCGATCTCATTCAGGCAGTAATGATCGAGTTGAACCCTCAAGGGCTCGATGTGCTGCATGATGACGCTGTAGTCGATGAGGTGGTATTGCCCCTCGGGGATCTCGCCTTCCACGTTGACATCGACCTTGAAGGAATGGCCATGCATCCTTCGGCACTTATGGCCTTCGGGAAAGCTGGGCAGGTGGTGAGCCGCCTCGAATGTGATTGTCTTGGTCAGTTGGACACGCATGAGGGAGTCATGATAGCAGTCAAAGATCGAGTCACAGTTCCTTGCGGACCGGAACGGCAACGTTCGCCAGCAACAGCCCCACCACGATGGAGACGCCCACCAGCACGACGTTGAACGCGCTTTCGACGCCACTGAGAATATTCTGATCCAGCAGCGAGGCGAAGCTCCGAAAACCAAGCGAACCGGGGACGAGCAGGATGATGCCAGGCATCAGCGTCACCGCCGCGGGTCGATTGGTCCAGCGTGAGAAGAGGTTGCTCATGGCCGCGACGAGAAACGCCCCGAGGCTGGCCCCAAGTTGAGGGCTGATCAGATGCGCCCCGAGTCGAGCCCCGTAGAGCCCCAGGGCCGCCGCCAACAGCATGGCCAGTAGATCCCTGGGTTTGGCTTGGAACAGTACCGACAATGCGATCGTGCTTGCGATCAACACGATCAATTCCAGCCAGATTGGGATAGACACGTAGGTCAATGGCGCATCCGTACCCGGGATGAATCGCCCCAACTCAAATCCGATCGCCACGCCAAACCCGAGAGCAAGCAGGACCATGAAGGCACCGATGAGCCGCGCCGAGCCCGAGACCAGATCCCGGGTCGCCAGTTCGTTCATGGCCACGGTGAGGGTCAACCCGGGCAGGAGAATGATGATTCCAGCCAGGGTCGCGGTCTGGGTAGAAAAAGGTCCCAGCAACCAAGACGAGGTGATCGCCAACAAAGCCGCGAACATCCCGATGATCGTTTCGAAAAGCCTTGCGCTGTTTGGGCGTTTGGCCACGAGACCCAGCATGAGGCTCACGACGATTCCGATGAGGCCCGCCGTCAGCATCTCCCGCCAGGCCCCACCAAAGAAGCAGGCGGCGCCGGCCCCGATGACGCTGAAACTGATCGTCTGGGTGATGGGCCCATACCGGGGCGGGGCATTGACGATGAATCGAACCCGGGTGAGGGCATCCTCGACCCCGATGCGTCCCTGCTCCAGGGCATTGACCGTCTCATCGAGCTCGACAAGCTTGCCCAGATCGACTTCGCCAGGCTGGACCCGGATCAGATAGGTTCGCTGATTCTCAAGCTTGCCGAACGCGGCGAACAGGGATGTGGGGGTGGAGAAGAATTGCGACTCAAGCCCCAGCAGGCCGGCGCACATGGACAGGGCACCCTCAAGCCTATTGGCGGGGGTTCCGTAGGAGTGCAGTGCACGCCCCAACTCCAGCACGAAGGCGATTGAAGGATTGGATACCTCCATCGTCATCACGCCGGTCACGCGCACCTCGTTTGAGGGGCATGTCGGACTGGTCACAAATTCCTGAGTCATCGCTCATTCAGCGCCTTTCAAACGCCCCGCGTCAACGGATCCCATATCTGCTTGTGAAGCTGCGTTTGCATTCGCACCTTCACGGCAAGGACCGAATCGGCCAGAATCCACTCGGCCAATTCACGCGGCGCCAATCCTTGGCTCCCGGCAATCTCTTGTCCACAGGCTTGTTCAAAAACAGGTGACAAAATCACCGCCGCACACCGCTCATCGAGCGTGTGCTCCAGGACGACCTCACGCATCCAGTCGAAATCAGCACGATCGCACAAAACGAACTTCACTTCGTCTCGCTTCGTGAGTTGGTCGAGGTTGCTCCACACGTTCCTTTCGACCTCCCCACTTCCAGGGGTCTTGATATCGAGGATGCGGATGGCCCTGGGATCACAAGGGCTGATGTCGATGGCCCCCGATGTCTCGATCAGGACAGTCTTCCCCAGATCGCACAGGAGGCGGATCAGTTCAAACGCGCCCTTCTGGGCGAGCGGTTCGCCTCCCGTGATCTCCACCAGATCCGTCGGATGCGAGGCGACTTCCTTGACCA
>JAPULD010000513.1 GCA_027295365.1 Planctomycetota bacterium | reverse complement strand
CACCGAACCCGACGTGGCGTTGACGATGCAGCAGCAGGAGTTGCTCAAGACCGAAGGACTCGAAATCGAGTTTCAGCCCGAGTCGATTGATGCGATGGCGGAACTGGCCGCGGACGCCAACGCGAGGATGGAGAACATCGGGGCCCGCCGCCTGATCACGATCATCGAATGCGTCTTCGAACAGATCAGCTTCGATGCCCCCGACATGGCCAAGCAAGGCGAGAAGAACGTGTCAATCAGCGCCGAGTTTGTGCGCGAGCGGCTGGAGACGATCCTGAAGGACGAGGATCTGAGCCGGTTCGTGCTTTAGTCTCCCCTTGAATACACACCCACGGAGAACACGCGAGGACCGGTGCATTCACCAGGGGCTAATTACCTCGATCGACATCCATCACATCGACCGGCAACGCACGTCCCGTCCAATGCTTGAACTGCGTCCCCGCCTGGCGTACGAACATGGCCAGTCCATCGAGCGTGATCGCCCCGTTCGCCTCGGCCTGCCTGATCAGGGGCGTCTCGACGGGGTTGTACACCGTCTCCATGACCAGTGCCCCTTCGAGCGGCGCGCCATCGGGCAATGGTGATGCCTCGGGATCGGGTCCCCCATTCATGCCCAGGGGCGTGCCATTGATATAGATGTCGAATCGCTCGTCGATGAGCTGCAACGCCTCGCCGATCGCAATGGGAGCCAGTTCGCGAAAGGCTTCCACCATCGCTTCCGCTCGATTCTGGCTCCGATTGAAGATCGTCACCTTGGCTCCAAGCTGAGCAAGCCCTGCGACGATCCCCCTCGCAACGCCTCCCGCTCCCAGAATGGCCACGCGTTTGCCTTGCAACGCATCAGGCTCGATGTCCAGACGCGCGCATAAGGCCTTGATCGCGGCAGGGCAATCGGTGTTGATGGCCTCAATCGAACCGTCCTCGTTGACCACGAGGGTGTTGGCGGCCCCGATGAAACCAGCCATTGGTTCGATACTGCCCCCTCGCTCCATCACGAACCGGATCAGATTCTCCTTGTGGGGTATCGTCACGCTCGCCCCCCTGAAATCCAAACGCTCATCGTCGATCAACGAACCGACGGTGGCCTTGAAATGCTCGTACTCCTTCGGGACAGGCAGTGGTAGATACACGCCATCATGCTCGATGGCGTCGAACCCGGCGTTGTGAATTTTGGGACTCAACGAATGCCCCACGGGCCAACCGATCACGCCATACACCTTCGTGTCGCGTCCGATGGAATCGAATCGATAGAGGTTTCGCAACTCCTCGATCGACGCTTGACCGGGCGCGGTTTCGTGGCCCGGGGCTTCGCTGGCGAAGGTGATGAACCCGCCAAACTTCGGGGCCAACACGCGGCTCATCAACCCGAATTCCCCCATACACAAGGCGAGGGTGGGTCTGGACCGCTCGCGAAGGATCGCGAACGCTTCGAGGTTGTCACGCAACGAACGAGCCAGCCATACGACCTTGATGACATTGACCCCCATTTCGTTTGTCATCGTCTCGATCTTCTGGATCAAGTCAACGGGTCGTCCCTTGAAATCATGGCTGGAGAGGATCAAACCTACCTCGACGCCCGGCCTCGTATTCGTTTCCTTGATTGCGTCGATCAGGGCGATCGCCGCTTCGGGACTGCGTTCCAGCGCAAGCATCTCAAGGTCAACATATTTTGGTGGCGAATCGCTCTCGATGATATTTCGCAGCAGCTCCAACCGCTCAATTTCAGGTACCTCGCAAAGCCCCCCTTCCCAGAGAGGACGGCATGTGACGATGCAAGACGCCGGAGAATCCCTCAACAGCGTCTGAATAGCCTTGAACGCGTCATCTCCACCCACCAGTGCGTCGATTCGCCATTCGATCAGCCTCGCTCCGGCCTGGACGGCACGATCGGCTTGATCCAGAGCGTCGTGCACTGCATTTGGTTCACGAACGAAGATTGGGCAGGCCAGGAGAGTCATCGGGCGGCATGGTACCCAATGACCGTCGAATGAAATAGGCCTGATTCGACTTGACCATGCCGTAAATAAAAGAACTCCAAATATTGAATTCGAAAGCTTCGATGAACCGATGGCAGGGATGAGACTCCACCGAATGGTTTAAGTCTCCATGAATGCCAGCGAGTCCTGGCCAGGAAGGACAATTTCAAATCTGATTTTTCCGCGAGGAGCAGAAACAGCACGTTGATCTTGATAACAAGAGCCGACCCTGGGACAACGGAACCATTTGTAATGGCCGTTGTTCGGTTCGCATCCCGACACCATCTGGATGGATTTGCGAATGACGACACGCTATCGCACCAAGCATGAACCAGGCCATACGTGCGACGTGGTGATGTTTCCGGATCGACCCCATCACGACCCCTTTCCCTTACAGGCGGCTCGAGTTCTTGAGCTTATCGAAACGCTTGAATCGCAGTATGGGGACGTGATCGATGCCAGTGACGCCGACCTGAAGAAGAGCATGCGTCTTTGCGCCACCGCACTGCATGCCTATCTCGAAAAAATGGTTGTGCATACAGAGGAAACGATCTCAGCCATCACCTGATGCTCGATTCCCACAGGTTCCTCAGAACGTCTACCATGCCCGCATGACGGACGTAAACGTGGAACAGTGTCGCCGATTTCTTTGCGCTCATCGCATCGGTGAACTTCAATTCGCCGAACACATGCAATCCATCAAATTCGTGATCGCCCCGGATGGACGACTCGTCGCGCCGGTCATGGTGGCAATGCTCCAGGCCCTGGAAACGGTTCTGTTCGTTCCCATGGCCACGCTTGAAGATGATGATCACATGCAACTGCTCGTGACCCTGTATCAATTCAACGAACAAGGTCCCGATGGCGGGTTGGCCGACAAGTGGCGCATCTACCATGGTGATCCACCCGACGTGCAATGGGCCTTTCTGGATATCGACGCGGCGAAATTTCAGAACGCCGTCATCGATGGCGAGGCGATGATGCAGGACAATCCCCTCATCCCGATCGAGCCTCAAGTCTGCACACAGCTGAACCGTCAAACCGATGCATTACGAACGCTCGCGTTGCACCACGCCCATCTTGAAATCGCACACCCCATGCTCGTGGGTGTCGATCCACTTGGATACGACGTGCGTGGGCAATTCGACATCGCCCGGATTCATGCAACCCGACCCCTGATCGACGCCGAGGATGCCATTGCGCATTTCGATGAACTGCTCTTGGAGGTCCAGGACCAGCCCCATCCGGCCAAAGCGATGCCCGAACGCGATTCTCAAGGGGAGCAGAACGATTCCTGACCGCATGCTCCCGACCAACCCTCGCATCGTGATCACCCGCCCCCTGCCGGGAGATCCCGTAAGGCGATTCCACAAGGCAGGCTTCGAAAACACCTGGATCTACGCCCAAGACCAACGCCTCCCCAGGGCGCAGCTGCTTGAAGCTATCGCCGGGGCGCACGCGATCGTCTCCACGCCAGCCGACACATCCATCAATCACGAATTCTTCGAGGCAGCCGGGCCCCAACTGATCATCGTGAGCAATTACGCCGTGGGGGTGGACAACATCGATCTTGCGGAAGCGGGAAGACGGGGCATGCTCGTTGGCCACACACCTGATGCGGTAACCGAGCCAACCGCTGATGTGGCGTGGCTACTTTTGTTGGCTACGGCCAAACGCGCGTATGAAGGCGACTCGCTTGTACGCAGTGGCAACTGGTCGGGCGTGGGCCCCAATCAATTGCTCGGCTCTCGGGTGGTGGGCAAAACGCTCTTCATCATCGGTGCCGGTCGCATCGGGTACGCCACCGCCCGTCGCGCCCCGGGTTGGAACATGAACATCCTCTACCACGCTAGAACGCAGCACGAGGAATTCGAAGCCCCTCCGATCAACGCACGACGGGTTACGCTTGAAGATGGACTGCGCGAGGCCGACTTTGTCAGCCTGCATACACCCATGAGCGAAGAGACACGCCATCTCATCAATGCCGATCGCCTGGCCCTGATGAAGCCCGATGCTGTGCTCATCAACACCTCCCGAGGGGGCGTGATTGACGAGAGGGCATTGGTCGAGGCATTGCGCGAGAAACGCCTCGGTGCGGCGGGGCTGGATGTCTTCGAGCACGAGCCGTCACTTGCCCCGGGTTTGTCGGACCTTGAGAACGTCTTTTTCCTGCCTCACTTGGGCAGCGCGACTCGCGAGGATCGACAATGGATGATGAGGCTCGCGGTCGATAATGCGATCGCGGCGCTGAAGGATGAGCCGGTGCCGCATTTATTTCCGCTTCCCATGTAGCCCCACGTAAATGCACGTGGGGCGCAAAGTGCGAACGGTCTCGGAAGATATATGGTTCGGAATATCGAAGAAACGTGAATCTGGGGATTTGTATTTTCGACACATAACTTCTCTCGATCTTTTCAAAATATTCTTGCTCCTGCGCCCCCGGTGTGTTCACCGGGGGCTAATCCAGATGGTTTCGTGCATCGTTCAATGACTCGGTATAGTGTTTTTGATACTGGAGATAACACAAGGTACGCCCACCCATGCCCGATCCATCGATCCCGCTCATTGAATATGCCGCCCGTCGAAAAAAACTCTTGCGAGTCCTGAAGTCCAGCGTGGGCGTGGTCTTCTCGGGCGAACAGGGCGATCCGTTGCATGACGATTTCCACGCCCATCCTCATTTCGAATACCTGACGGGAATCACCG
>JAPULD010000512.1 GCA_027295365.1 Planctomycetota bacterium | reverse complement strand
AGATCATCTAGGCTCACACCACCATACTCACGCTCTTGCGTCGTCTGGAATCCAAGGGATGCGTGGCCGTTGATCGCAACCAAGTGGCCCATGTCTTCAGTGCGGCGGTGGATCGTGATGGATTGCTGAGAGCTCGCCTCGATGATCTCACGACCGATTTGTGCAATGGCACCCCCGCAACCCTGGTACAGGCCTACATGTCCGGTCGAACGATCACCAAGCGAGAGGCCCGGGAGCTTCGTGATTTGGTGGATCAACTGGAAGTCAATGGCACGCGATGGGATCCGTCAGATCGTATTCCGGGAGGGCGAGTTGGCCCCCGATCCATTTGAATAGAGATTCAAGCGTAGGTCTGGAATGTGCTCTGCTGGAATCGATGCAAATGGACGAAGTCAGGGCAGGCCTCGGTTTTAAGGTAGCCTTGAAGGCACATCGAACGGGTTCCAGATACCATTGATCATGATGAATGCTGGTGGTGATTCAGCCGGAGAAGCGGATTCTCCATATGACGCCATTCGTCCTGTCATTCTGCGATCTGGAATCAACCATGCGACTCACGCTTCGACAGAAAATACTCCTCTTTACGATCGTTCCGATCACGCTGGTCTACGCGTTGGTCTCCTTCATGGCGATCTCGCGGATGCAGCAGAAGGCAACGCTCGACCTCGACCAGCGGATGACCGACAAGGCACGACGCTACGCCGGCGAAATTGATGGCTATCTCCGGCAGACGGCCCAGATTGCCGCATCCACCGCGAGTCTTCTGGGCAACCTGGACACCTTGAGCGAGGAAAATCTCTACCAACAACTCGAAGCCAACGTCAACACGCACCCGCTCGTGTACGGCGCCGCGATCGCCTTCGAGCCGGGGACCTATCCGGGGCGTCGCCTGTTTTCGCCCTACGTGTACCGAGGATCCGACGGATTGGCCCGGATGGACATCGCCGTCGAAGCCTACGACTATTCCGACGGCAACTGGGAATGGTGGTCGGTCCCGAGAGATTCCGGCCAAGGGGTCTGGACTGAGCCCTACTTCGACGACGGCGCAGGCAACATTCTCATGTGCACCTACTCGGCGCCGATCACCCAGGACGGGAAATTCATCGGCGTCGCCACGATCGACATCGCCTTGGAGCCGCTGAACCAGAGCGTCGGCCTGCAAAACCTGCGGACGCTTGATTTCGTGATCCTCTCGAGGCAGGGTCGATACGTGTATCACGCGGATCCGCAGAAGATCCTGCGGAACGATCTCTTCTCCGATTCCGATCGACTGGGACGTTCCGACATGCGGACCCTTGGGGAGCGGATGATCGGCGGAGAACGTGGCGCGGTACGTTTGCCGGGTTGGGACGATCAGGCCGACGAAAATGTCTGGCTGTTCTTCTCGCCGATCGAATCCGCGGGCTGGTGCTTTGCGGCGAGAATCTCTGAGCGCGAGGCGCTGGCGGAGCTGCGTATCCAGATCGCCTGGGGGCTCGGTCTGCTGGGGGCCTCGTTGACCTTGATCATCGGCATCATTTGGTTCGTCTCGGGTTTCGCGACACGTTCGATCCGAGAAGTCGAGGAAGCCACGACCCGGGCGGAAGCGTCGCGACTGGATGCCAAGATCTCCGGGATGAACACGAGGATGCGCATTCTCGGATTCTCGGTGTTCGCCATGACCGCGACGGCAATGATCGTCGGGATGACCGCCATCTACCTGCTGTTTCTGGCAGCCCGGGAGCAGCAGGCCGTTCGTCTCTGGGAGATCGTGCAGAACCAATCGAATCTGATCAACGCCGTGGCGGAGTTCGATCAGATGCACAGCGGAGACGCCCTCGAGGGTGGGGCATCGGCGGCCACCATGTCGCAGGTCGTCGCGTCACATGAACTCAGTGAAGGCCTGGGCGAAACGGGAGAAATCCTATACGCGCGGCAGGATGGGGATTCGATTCTATTCCTCGTCGATCTGCGTCACACATCGGGGATCGACTCCAGGCGCGTCACGATGGGGCAGGATGTCGTGGCCGCTCCCATGCACAACGCCTTGATAGGCAAGTCCGGGACGATGATCGCCATGGACTATCGCGATGAGCGAGTGCTCGCGGCCTACGCACCGATCGACAAACTCGACATCGGGATCGTCGCCAAGATCGACATGGCAGAGATTCGAGCGCCTTTCATCGACAGTGCGATTATCGCCGGTCTGTTTGGATTTCTCTTCGTGTGCGGTGGTGCGGCGCTGACCATCCGGGTCAACAACCCGCTTATTCGCAGGGTCGAGGACAGCGAGACGCACATGCGAACGATCCTCAGAACTTGCGCAGAAGGTTTCTGGCTGGTGGACGAGAACGTCGTCACGCTTGATGTGAATCCGGCTCTCTGCACGATCCTGGGACGCGATCGGGAGGACATCATCGGGAAGAAAGTATTCGAGTTCGTCAACGACAAGGGGCGAAAGATATTCGAATCCGAGATCACGCAACGCGAAGCGGAACAGGAAAGCACGTATGAGAATGATCTCGTCCGACCCGACGGGACCATCGTGTCGTGCATGTTCAGCGCGACGCCCTATCACGATCAGACGGGGCGACGGACCGGAGCGTTCGCCATGGTCACCGACATCACCATGCGGAAGAAGGCGGAAGTGACGTTGCTTCTCGCGCGCGAAGAGGCGGAGTCGGCCAATCGCGCCAAGAGCGAGTTCCTCTCCAACATGAGCCACGAGCTACGAACACCACTCAATGGCGTGCTCGGGTACACCCAGATTCTCAAACGCGACAAGACTCTCAGCGTACAACAGAAGGAGAGCCTCTCCTCGATCACGAGCTGTGGCCAGCACCTGCTCACGCTGATCAACGATGTGCTCGATCTGTCCAAGATCGAAGCGGGTCGTCTTGAAATCGACCTGAAACCGGGCGACTTGCACAAGTTACTGCGAAGTGTGTTTGACATCGTCCGCCCCAAGGGTGAAGCAAAGGGATTGGAGATCATTCTCGAAGTCTCGCCCGAGGTGCCGATGGGCGTCGTGACCGACCACACCAAGCTCAAGCAGACGTTGGTGAATCTGATCGGCAATGCCGTGAAGTTCACCGACTCGGGTGTGGTCACGTTGAAATTACGTGAAACGAAAAAGCATGAGCTCGAGTTTCTCGTGATCGATACCGGAATCGGGATGACGGACCGGGAAATGGAAGAGATATTCGATCCCTTCAAGCAGACCGAGGGGGGCATCAAGAGCGGAGGCACCGGTCTCGGTCTTGCGATCAGTCGGCGCATCACCGAGGCGTTGGAAGGAACGCTGACGGTGACCAGTGTCAAAGGCGAAGGCAGTACGTTCAAGGTGCTCATTCCCCTCGAGGAAGCGACTGACGTTGAACTGCCCACGATGCTGGAAGATTCATTGGATGAAGAGTATTACCCGGTGCTGG
>JAPULD010000511.1 GCA_027295365.1 Planctomycetota bacterium | reverse complement strand
CCGGGGGTAATCGGGCGCGGTATACTCGCCATCCTAAACCCGGGTCCCAGGAAAACGCGCACAGCACCATGCCCATCAAGTCCATACAGCCTTCAGACGCCGTCGAGGATATCTCCATCCTCAACCAACGCGGCGAGGCGGACGCCACGCTTGAACCTGACCTGAACCACGACACCCTTTTGCGCATTTACCGGGCGATGGTTCTGACCCGCAAGCTCGACGAGCGCATGATCGGCATGCAACGCCAGGGTGAGATGGGCACCTTTGCCCCGGGGCTTGGACAGGAAGCCACGCAGATCGGGCAGGTCTATCCTTTGACGAAAAGCGATTGGTTCAGCCCCTCCTACCGTTCGTTCGGGGCGCAGCTCTGGCGAGGATGGCCCCTTGAACAACTCATGTTGCTGTGGGCGGGTTTCTTTGAAGGCTTCGCGCCGCCCCAAGGGGTGAACGACCTGCCTTTTTCCATCGTCATCGGTTCGCACGTCGGCCCCGCCACGGGGGTGGCCATGGGCATGCGAATCAAGAACGACAAGTCGTTGATGCTCGTGAACTTTGGCGATGGCGCGTTCAGCCAGGGGATCGTCGCCGAGTCGATGAACTTCGCCTCGGTCTACAAGTCCCCCATCGTCTATGTCGTCGAGAACAACGGGTGGGCCATCTCCACCCCGGCCGCCAGACAGTCGGGCATCGATTCTCTCGCCAAGCGTGGCCCGGGATTCGGCATCCCCGCCATCCGCGTCGATGGCAACGACATCCTGGCCATGATCGTCGCAACCACGAGAGCCGCGGAACATGCCCGGAGCGGACAGGGCCCCTTCTTCATCGAGGCGGTCACCTATCGCATGAGCCTGCACACGACCGCCGACGACCCGAAGGTCTATCGCAAGGATGAGGAAGTGGAGACGTGGGAAGCCAAGTGCCCCATCGCCCGATTCGAAAAATACCTCAAACGCAAGGGCGTGCTCGACGACGAGGCCGCCGAACGAATCGACAAGGAATGCGAACAGGAAGTCCTCGACGCACGGGAAAAATTCCGGGCCAGGGCGATCCCCAACGCCCGAGAAGTGTTTGATTACGTCTATGACGAACTGTCGCCCGAACTGCAAAGGCAGAAGGCGGAGTACCTCGCCAAACTCGACCGCAAGGGCGTGGAGTAATGGCAAAGTTGAAAATTGAAAGTTGGAAATTGAAATGATCTGTATTCGGATCGTTTTCAATAGCATCAACTGAGAACTGCAAACTGACAACTCTCCAGTGATCCAGGAGCGAAGAATGCCCCAACGAACGATGGTCGAAGCACTCAATCTTGCGCTCGACCAATCCATGGCGAACGACGAGAACGTCTGCGTGATGGGCGAGGACATCGCCATCAACGGGGGCGTCTTTCGCGTCACCAAGGGCCTGCTTGAAAAGTACGGCTCCAATCGCGTCATGGACACGCCCCTGGCCGAATGCGGCATCATCGGCACCGCGGTCGGCATGGCGATTTATGGCCTGAAGCCCGTCGCCGAAATCCAGTTCTCTGGATTCACCATGCAGGCGTTTGATCAGATCGAACAGAACATGGCGCGATATCGCAGCCGCTCTCGTGATCGATATCCGATCTCCATGGTCATGCGCACGCCTTATGGGGGCGGCATCCGAGCCGTCGAACATCATTCCGAATCACGCGAATCCTATTGGGCGCACACGCCTGGCCTGAAGGTCGTCATCCCCTCGGGCCCCCGAAATGCGCGAGCCCTGCTCAAGGCATCAATCGACGATCCCGATCCGGTGGTGTTTTATGAACCGAAGGCCGTGTATCGCGCTTTTCGCGAGGACGTTCCCGACGAACCCGAGACGATGGAGATCGGCAAGGCCCAGGTCGTCCGCGAGGGAGCCGACCTGACCATCATCGCCTACGGGGCCATGATGCGTCCCGTCCTGGAAGCGACGGACGATCTCGTCGAACTGCATGGCATGGACATCGAGGTCATCGACTTGCTGTCCATCAAGCCCATGGACACTCAGACGCTGGTCGAATCCGTCACCAAGACCGGCCGCTGCGTGATCGTCCATGAAGGCCCCCGAACGTGCGGCATCGCGGCGGAGATCATCGCCCGGCTCAACGAGGATGCGTTCGAGCATCTCATTGCCCCCATCAAGCGCCTCACCGGCTACGACATCCACTTCCCGTTCTTCCAGGTCGAACAACATTATCTGCCCGACGCCGATTCGATCATCGAGGCGGTGAAGGAGACGATGGCGTTTGACGCCTGAGTGAATTATGACCTACGAATTCAAACTCCCCGATCTTGGTGAAGGCGTCCACGAAGGGCAGATCATCAAGCTGCTCGTGGCCGAAGGCGATCACATAAAAGAGGACCAGCCGCTCATGGAGGTCGAGACCGACAAGGCGGCGGTCGAGATCCCTTCGCCCTACACCGGCATCGTCAGCAAGATCCACGCCGCCGAGCAGCAGCTCGTCTATGTGGGCGATGTCATGGTCACGTTCGACGCTTCCCCCTCACTTGAAGGAGGGGACCAAGGGGAGGGTGAGGCCTCCAGAAACAAATCCGTCTCGCCAAATACAGAGACCATCGTCTCTTCCGCAAATTCCAATGGCAATGCTTCCTCCGGAAATGCAAGTACCACCACCATCACCCAGACCCGACGCAAGCCCGCTTCCCCGGCCGTGCGTCGCATGGCTCGCGAAAAAGGCCTGGATCTCGAATCAATCACTGGATCAGGTCCGGGGGGACGAATCACCCGCGCCGATGTCGATGCCGCCCTGAATGCCCCCACCATCGTTCCGTCACCGAGTGCGATTCCCACGCAACAACACACGGCCATTGTTCACACGCCTCATCCAACAGAGGCTGAGACTTCACAAAGCCTCACCCCCATCGCGCCCCCAGCACCGCTTCTCGCCACGGATCTCTCGGGCACTCCCGGTACAGATGACTATGGCGCGATCGTTCGCCAGAGCATCTCCCAGGCCCGGAAGGCCATCGCCCAGGTGATGAGCCACTCGGTGACCACCATCCCCCACGTCACGGATTCCGATGACGCCGACGTGACGGAGCTGAACAAGTTCCGCAAGGGGTATTCACATCCCCTGGATCCGAGTCGAAAGATCACGATGCTTGCGTTCGTGGTGAGAGCGGTGGTCAAGGCGTTGCAACTTCACCCGATCTTCAACGCCAGCTTCGATGCCGACTTGGGCGAGATCATCTACAGACGTTATTTCAACATCGCCATTGGCGTGCAGACCGAACGTGGCCTGCTCGCCCCGGTCATTCGCGATGCCGATCGTCTCAACATCGCCCAACTCTCCGACGCAATCACGATGATCACCGAAAATGCGCGGTCGGCGTCCTTCGCCATGAGCGACATGAAAGGCGGCACCTTCACCATCTCCAACGCCGGGGCCATGGGCGGAAGCCGATATTCCACGCCCATCATCAACCCCCCCCAAGTGGCGGTGCTCGCGATCGGCAAGTCACGATTGATGCCCTGGATCGTGGAAGATGAAGTCAAGCCCAGGCTCATCATGCCCCTGAGCTGCTCGTTCGACCATCGCATCATCGACGGGGCGCAGGAAATCACCTTCGCCAGGCAGATCATCGAAGACCTCGAAAACCCGGCTCGTTTGCTGCTCTAGGATTTCAGGTGGACCAGGCTGGGGTGGTACGGACAGTGAAGTGAGGCGAAGCGGAACGGAACGGAATCGTCCGTGCGTGGAGCTATTGGCAGCCGAATGCACGGACGACTCCGCCTTGCTTCGCTGTCCGTGCCACCCGATCACTTTGATTAGGCATGAGTCTCCCTCTATAACATTCCCATGGTTGTCGGCGAATTCACTCAGGAAACGGATCTTGTCGTCATCGGGGGCGGCCCGGGGGGCTATTCCGCCGCGTTCAGGGCTGCGGAACTGGGGCTCGATGTCGTCATCGTCGATCAGCGTCACGCCCTGGGGGGCATCTGCCTGCATGAAGGATGCGTGCCTTCCAAGACGTTGCTGCACATCGCCGACACGATCAGAGCGGGTCAGGACGCCACCCAGTTTGGAGTGCAATTCGGGGCACCGAAACTGGATTTCAACCAGATGCGAGACTGGAACCGCCAGACCATCGACAAACTCGCCACGGGGCTCGAATCCCTGGGCAAGAAGAACAACGTCGAGTTCATCCAGGGCCGCGCGTATTTCGAGGATTCGAGGATCTTGCACATTCTCGATGGATCGATTCCCCGAGTGCGTTTCAAGAGGGCGCTGATCGCCTCGGGCACGAGTCCGATCGCGCATCCTGAAATCCCCTTCGATGAGCAACGCGTACTCAGCCCCGAACAAGCGGTTGGCCTGCCCACCATCCCAAAGACAATGTTGGTCATCGGTTCGGACTACATGGCCATCGAGATCGCATGCATTTATGCTTCATTGGGATCGGAAGTGAATCTGGCCTTCGAGGCCGATCGCCTGCTTCCCGAGGCGGACAAAGATATCACCCGACCCCTTGAACAGTCATTGAAGCACACGCTCAAGGCGATTCGCCCCAAGACGACGATCGAAAAGCAAGAAGCGGAACGTTATGAATCCGTGGTCGTAAGTAAGGGACGCCGCGCAAACGTCGAGTCTCTTCGCCTGGAGAAAACAGGCGTCACCCTCGACGACGCTGGCTTCATCATCATCGACGATAAGATGAAAACCACCGACCCCCGGATCCATGCCGTGGGCGATGTCACGGGACCACCTCTGTTGGCCAATCACGCGATCCACCAGGGGCGCGCGTGCGGCGAGATCGTGGCGGGTCGCGCCTCGGGGATGGATGCCACCATCTTCCCCATGGTCGTGTACTCCGATCCCCAAGTGGCTTGGTGTGGTCTCACCCAACTGCAGGCCCAGGCCGAGGGCATCGAGGTGGGCGTCGTGAAGATTCCCTGGGGGGCTTCGGGGCTGGCTATGGGCATCGGAAAAAGCAAGGGCGTGACCAAGCTCATCCATGATCCCGATTCAAAACTCGTCCTGGGTGTGGGCATCACCGGGTCAGGGGCTTCGGAGATGATCGCGGAAGCCATCCTTGCCATCGAGATGGGGGCGGTGGTGGCTGACCTCGCCATCACGTTGCATCCCCATCCCACGCGAAGCGAATTGCTTTCCGATGGGGCCTGGAAAATCGATTCTGCCGATACAAAGTGACGTATGGCCATCGAAAAAATCGACACGCTGGAATCTGAATCGTCGAACCGTCCGCGGATCGCATTGGCTGCCTTTGGCATCGCAATGATCACGCTGCTCGCGTATCTCCCGGCTCTGAATTCTGGCTATATCTGGGACGATGACGACTACGTCACCCGCAACGAATTGCTGCTCGATCTCGATGGCCTCAAGCGGATCTGGATTCCCGAGCAGACGCCACAATACTACCCCGTCGTCTTTACCACGTTTTGGGTCGAGTATCAGCTCTGGGAATTGCAGCCCCTGGGGTATCACCTGAACAACATCCTGCTGCACATCGCCAGTTCGCTCCTGCTCTGGCGCATCATGGTGAGGCTCAAGATACCGGGGGGAATCGTGGCCGCGGGTCTGATCGGAGCCATCTTCGCCCTGCATCCGGTGCAGGTGGAAACCGTGGCGTGGATCACCGAGCGCAAGAACGTGCTCTCGATGGTCTTCTATCTCAGTGCGGTCCTGATGTATCTCCGATTCGATGACGAGCGAGCATCATCAGACCCTGGCGTAAACAACCAGGATATCTGGGGTTGGTATGGGATGACGCTGGTGCTGTTCATCGCCGCCCTCTTGAGCAAGTCGGTGACCTGCTCCCTCCCCGCGGCCCTGATCCTCATGCATCTCTACCGACGTCAACCCTTGACCAAGGGCAGGCTGGCGACGCTGACCCCGATGTTCATCATCGGGCTCATCGCGGCTTTCAACACCGCGCGAATCGAACGGGAACATGTCGGCGCCGAGGGACTCGCATTCGATCTTTCGATACTCGATCGCACGCTCGTCGCGTCCAAGGCGTTGTTGTTTTATCCGGGAAAGATCGTCTGGCCCCAACCCCTCATCTTCATCTACCCTCGATGGACGATCCCGCCCGGCAACCCGCTGAGCTATTGGCCTATCGGGCTCGTGGCGATCCTCGGAATATCCTTGATCGTGCTGTATCGAAAAGGATTGCGAGGCCCCTTCATCGCCCTCTCGCTCTTTGCGGGTACCGTCTTTCCCGCCCTCGGCTTCTTCAACGTCTACCCCCATTTGTATTCGTTCGTCGCCGATCACTTTCAATACCACGCGACCATCGGGCTGATCACGCTGATCGTGGGTGGGCTGTTCTGGGGTTTCCCGAAGAAAAGATCGCTTGTCATTGCCCTGCTGATGGCGTCGCTCCCGATGCTGGCCATCCTCACGTATCGTCAAGGCAAGAACTACAAGGACGAGACGACGTTGTGGTTGGCGACGGTTGAGAAGAACCCCGACTCGTGGATGAGTTGGAACAATCTTGGTCACCTTGCCTTGGATCGTGGCGATCATGTCGCCGCGGAACCCTATCTTCGTCGTTGTCTCGAACTCAGGCCCGATCACTTCAATGCATGGTCGAACCTGTCCGAATCACTGCGCCGTCAGGATCGCAACGAAGAAGCCTTGGAGGCGATCGAGGAGGCGTTCGTCCAGGGCGAGCGCATGATCGACGAAGGC
>JAPULD010000510.1 GCA_027295365.1 Planctomycetota bacterium | reverse complement strand
GCACCCTTGTCCATATGGCTCCACATTCCGATGCCATTATACAGCAAGAGACGTGCCCCACCAAGCAGTTTTCACGACCCCAAGCCTAGGGGCACGCCCCCCACACCGCGAGCAAGTCGAGTAGGTCGAGAACATCGACCGTCCCGTCGCTGTTGGTGTCGGCGGGATTCCCCGGGTCGGTCCCCCACAGGGCCAGCAGGGCCAGCAGATCGTTCACATCGACCACTGTATTGCCATCAACGTCGCCGGCACAGACTTCAATGATCACTTGGAGGTCATCGACACCGACGATGGCATCCGTCTGAGCGCCGCCTTGAAGCATGACCTGAAGACGGTATTTTCGATCACGCTCGACTTGGGGAGGAATGGTGAATGTCGCGCCGCCTTGCCACCCGGCATCGGGCTGGGTGAGATCGATCGTCCCGGGCAGCGCGATCACGACACCGGACGTATCGATCAGGCTCATGGCAAGCTGGTCATCGCCCCCGACGGTGTCGGGCGAAAGGATTCGATAGCTCAGTTCGATGGCTGAAGCTCCAAAGGGCAGGTGGAACCGGTTGTGCGTGGCCGATGTGCCCGGCCCCGACCCCAACTTCAGAAACGTGATGCCACTCTCGTTCACGATCGCCCCATTCAAGAAGCCCCCATGAAATCGCCAGCCCGCCTGGCTCGCCTGATCGAACGAACCCCCGAAGATCGTCGCCACCGGCCCGGGGGTAAAACCCGGTGACTGTGCCGGCCGAAACGCAGCGCCACCCCCGATCTGGGAGTGGTAGTACCCGACTTCGGTATAGCCCGAAGTCCACCAGGTATCACGCATGGTCTGGGTGATGCATTGTTCACCATCGCATGGCAATGGAGTGAGATCGATCGTGCCGTGATACCACAAGTGCGTGTCGGAGTGGGCATTGCCATAGCCACAGCAGTTGAGCGTGCTCTCGGAAAATTCGAGATTGAGCGCATCGGCGATGGGCATGCCATCGGGATCAGCGGCGTTGAACCAGCCACCATCGGCACGCCAGTAATTGTCATGGAAGACGACGTTCGACCAGCGGCGGGGTTCGGGATCGCCCCAGTCATAATTGATCGGCACATCGAGTGTGCCATTCATGGGGTGGGGATCGAACGACGTGACATGATCAACCTGGATGCATGCAACTCCCAGTCGCTCGACGGTTTCGCTGTTGACGACGGTGCCCCGACTGTGACCGAGAAAATGCAGATCACGGTCCTTGATCAGTTCAATCGCCCCGAGTGGCGCACCCAAAGCATCGATGAAATCCGGATCTCGCAACGCGCCATAGAGGGCATCCGCCGCGGCCTCGCCATACGCCCAGTTGGGGCCCGGTTTGTCGAAGTCTTCCAGCCAACGAAAGATCAGGCAGACCGGTTGCCCGATTGCGAGGGTTCCATTCACCAGTCGCCAGGCACCAGTTGATTGTTCATACCGGCACACCGCACCACTGCCTGCCCGCGCGACAATCGCATCGGCCATGCCTTCGATCCAGGCTCCCTTCGTGGAGTCAAGTGAATAGCCATGCGTGATGATGGTCGTCACCGATTGCGCACTGGCGAGTTGCAATCCGACCAACAACACACTCATGACTGCGATGAAACGATGGCGACATGAACGGCTCATGGATCGTCATCATAATTCAAGCGACGACACGAAACAATGTGTTCTCGCCTTTCTTCCGCGATTGGGCTCCAAGCTCGACACGCGATCATCTCATGAATGCCTCATCGTTACGGGCATGCCCCCCATGCCGCGAGAAGAACGAGCAGGTCCTCGACGTCCACGACCCCGTTGCCATCGTTGTCTTCTGGACAGGGTGCCGGGCATGCCCCCCACTTGGCGAGCAGATCCAGCAGGTCCTCGACGTCCACGGCACCGCTCGAATCCGTATCGGCAGGACACGACAGGTCGATCCCCGAGGCGTAATCCGTCGTGTGATCCACATTCGCCCAGGCGAAACCCTTGAGCGTCGACGTGTTCCAGAACACGCCATAGTCGCCAAGGTCAATACTGAGATCCGCAAGCACGAGATCCACGATGCCCGATTGCTCGAATCGATCACCCACGGGACTAACTTTACCCGGGCTGTTCACGGTGTTGGCAGCGACGGCCAACTCCCACGCGTCGCTGACGGTGTTGAAGTACAGCAGATCCACGGGGTTCCAGGGACCGCCTGCGAGATCGGCACTGTCGAAAGGCATCGTGATCGTCATGAAGAATTCGCCATCCGCCATGGACGTATTCACGCTGGCCGTGGAACCAAAGGCAGAGTAACCCGAAGCGCCAGGATGCAGATCATCATCCGTAATGCTCACGGTGACAGTCTCTCCCGCACCACCACTGACGTTAGTCACCTCAACGAGCGGATCATCAACCGGTGCCCCGCCGCCAGATGCGGGATTGACGAGAACCGTGGAGCCGGTGTCGATGGAGGCTTCACACTCATCGGGAATGCCATTGGCATTCGTATCCAGACTCGTGGCATCGAAGATATCACACTCGTCGGGAATCCCATTGTTGTTGCAATCGTCTCGCGTGGCCCCGGGCACAATGCCCTCGAAGACGGTGGCCTGACCATTTTTCTGACCGATGGAGACGAGGTACGCGGTTGAGCCTACCACCACGGATCCGCCATCCATGGCCACGGACGATCCGAACCGGGAGCCGGCCTTGTTTTCGCACGTGACGAGGTTTCGCACGAGCCCCCAGTTGTCGGCTCCTCCTTCATGGCGAGAAAATAGATAGACCGATCCCGCGGACGCGAAGGGCGTGTCGTTGAGGTACGCACCGACCACCACCATGTCGGTATCGACCACGATGCTGATGCCAAAATAATCGCTGGCCAGTCCATCGTCGGCGATGATCTTGGCTATTTCCCCCCAATTTGAAGCCCCGCCATGATCACGTTCGTAGATGTAGGCTGATCCCGAGCCATCGACCACGCCATCGCCGAACGAGGCCCCGACCGCTGCGGTGGTTCCATGAACCGATACGGCGAACCCATAGTTCTCGAATGATTCGGCATCACTGGCGGTGACCTTCGAGACCAGGCCCCAGTTGTTCAATCCTCCCTGGTTGCGATCGTGAATTGATGCAGTGGCGTTGCTGCCGCCATTGTTGGATCCGACGATCAAGGTGTTGCCATCGACATCGATGGAGACACCGTACCGAGCGCCGACGTTTCCGAAGTCAGGGAGTACTTTCTTGTGAAGTCCCCAGGTTCCGCCCAGATAAAGATCCTTGATGAAGACATAGACGACACCGGCATCGGGGCCCCGATCACCTGCACGTGGTGAACTGATGAATATGTGGTCACCCTGAATCAAGACGGAATGGCCGAACTCCCCCTGACTGACACCACCGAAAGGAATAAGCTTCTCGTCATAACTCCAGAGACCGGTTCCCGGATCACGAACGAAGATGTATGCGGCCCCGAAACCGTCACCATCTCCATCGGGGATGATTGACGGCGCCCCGACCACGGCGACATCACCATCGATGGCGACGCCATATCCGAAATCATTTCCATCGATCGCGTCGGGTGACAACAGCTTGATCACTTCGCCCCAGTTGTCAGTCCCCCCCTCGTGCCGACCATAGATATACGCCGCCCCGAGAAAGAATGAATTGGTCGGGTCCTTGTCCCGAATCGAGCCCACGATGACGGCGTCGCCATCGATGCTTACTGATTTGCCGAACTGATCATTATGAGCGCCATCGGACGCTCGCAGATTCACGACCTCTGTCTGCCCCGAGACGGATGTCACAAGCACAAGAAGTAGCGCGACGAGGGAAGCGTGAACGCTGGAGGGTGAATATGACATCATGCCTACTCCTTTGCGTGTGTGGCCAAACCAAAGGCACGCGACACGCGGTTATTCCGGATCGACTCATGGTCATGCCTGACCATCCTGAGATCATCAAGAACCAATCGACTTGTGACGGGACCGGAAAGGATCAGGCCGATCTGCGGGAAGGGCAATGTGGCCACCCGTCGTAAGCAACCACAAGATTGACCTCAATACCACGTAGAAAATATTGAGTTTTTTTTCGACCCGAGAAAACACTCCTGTCTGAAGCATGAAGAGGTCGTCTCATGTATGGACGCTCCTTCGCCGTGGCCAATGAAAAAGCCCCTCGAATGAATCGAGGGGCTCAAGAAGTGGGCCATACTGGACTTGAACCAGTGACCTCTTGTGTGTCATACAAGCGCGCTAGCCAACTGCGCCAATGGCCCTTGAGATCGTTTCGCATCTCCCAGAGGGAGGCGAAGGCATAGTGTATCGGCCTGATCGGGCCAGACAACCACACGTGTTTCGATGGTCCGATTTTCCGGGGCTTCCGCGTCTCAAGCAGCGTCTCGAAGCCTCAAGAGTAGTCGGCCCGAAAACAACGTCCTCGATAATGCAAGAACAATGAAATTAGCGGAATTGCCGGAAGAAACGCTTCACTCGACCCGATCCGCCACCGATAAGCGAATGTCTGGCTTCTTCAGTGGAACGGGACATGGTGACCTCATCGACCGCCACTGGGCCTCCGTGGCTTGTGTCGTCCAGACATGGCCGGTAACACTCCGAATGTTTCGGCCCAAGTGACCGGACTGGACCAACCCCCCCTCCTTGGTCCGGTCCGTTTTTTTTCGTGATTCAGGCCACCGCCGCCTGACGCACCTTGTCGGGCAGCCGACGGATCCGGGTCATCATCCGATACACCTGCTTGAGATGGTAGATCTCATGCTGCACGGCGCTGCGCAACGCCTTTCGAGCGGACCAGAGTTCGCGATCCTGCAATTGCTGCCTCATCCGCTGGGACGTGTTCATTTTTCGGACTCGATCCAGGAACGAGTCCTGAAAATACAACCTGACGTTGTCCAGTCGTCGCCTGAGATTGTTGCCAAACTCGTGGATCATGGGGGCATCACGCGGCTCATCGAGGAGGCATGAGCCGTACCACAACTCCCGGGCCGCGATATGACGTGAGATTTCCCGAATGGATCGCGTCTTCGGGGCCAGCTTGATGTCGAGCATCGCGTCGGAGGCCGGAGTAATCAAACTCAACAGATCCGACCTCGAACAGTGCAGGATATGCTCGGCCTCATCAATCTGATCCTCGGTGAGCAATTGTTCGTCCCAATCAAAAAAACCGATGCTCTTGCCTCGATGTGGATCACAAAGAGTTTCCATCGTTTGAACGATTCGGAACGGTCTATCGATCGGTCGATCATCCTCAAAGCCATGCGAAGCAAGCCACTTGCGGATCCCGGCCATGTCACCCTTCAAGTTATCAATGGCCTGCTCGACACTTTCGCCCCGACCCATGGCATACGAAGTATTCAGGGCAAATGCGTTGGCGGCCCCCCTCCCATTGACCTCGATCCAGATGGGAATGCATTCGTTGGTCATGATTCGCCTCCCTGCCACGCCCCATCACGTTTCTGAGCCTGTGACCGGATCGTGATTTGCTTGCCTGGACGCATCATTGCGTCTCTTAAGCGATAGAATTCATGCCCTTTTCAGGTTGCACGAAATCACAACGCTCACCATTTCTTTGGGAGATCGTTGAATGATTCTTGTCCAATCATCCACCCCGGACGGTCCGGATCGGCTTATTCAACCGGCGCGGCGGACGAGTAGTTCGGAGCTTCCTTGGTAATCTGAATGTCGTGGGGGTGCGATTCGACCAGGGACGCGGAGCTGACCCTTACGAAACGTGCCTCCGAACGCAGCTCTTCGATCGAAAGACAGCCGCAGTAGCCCATGGCTGCCCTCAATCCCCCCACCATCTGGTAGACGGTGTCGGCAATCGGGCCACTGTAGGGCACCCGACCTTCGACGCCTTCCGGGACGAACTTGTTGGTCTCCAGAATCTCGGCCTGACCATATCGATCGGCCGATCCTGCCATCATCGCCCCTTGGCTTCCCATGCCGCGATAGGTCTTGAATCGGCGGCCTCGATGCAGGACCAATTCACCCGGACTTTCTTCCGTCCCGGCCAGCAAGGATCCCAGCATGATGCTGCTCGCCCCGGCCGCGATGGCCTTGGCGACGTCACCGCTGGCACGAATGCCGCCATCGGCGATGACCGGAATGTCAGATTCCTCGGCGGCCTTGCAGGCCAAATTGATGGCCGTCAGTTGAGGCATCCCCACACCACTGACGACTCGGGTCGTGCAGATGGAACCGGGGCCGATCCCGACCTTGACGGCATCGACTCCGGCATCGATCAGGGCTCGAGCCCCTTCCTCGGTGCACACGTTTCCGGCGATGATGTCGATGTCGTATCGCTTCCGAATCGCCTGAACGGTTCTCAAGACATTCTGACTGTGCCCATGTGCGGTATCGACAACGATGACGTCTGCTTCAGCCTCAATCAGGGCTTCCACGCGATCCATCTGGCCCACCCCGACGGCGGCACCGACCCGGAGCCTGCCTCGTTTGTCACGACAAGCATCGGAATGATTCCGAATGTTGTCGATATCCCGCATGGTGATCAGACCTGACAGATGGCCCTCATGATCGACTAAAAGCAGCTTTTCAACCCGAGCCTTGGTCAGGATGGCCTCGGCTTGCTCGGGGGTGGTATCAGAAGGGGCAGTGATGAGATGTTCCGAGGTCATCACACTCTTGACCAGGGCATCGGTACCCTCGACGAATTTCATGTCTCGCCGGGTAAGAATTCCTACCACTCGACCTCGGGCGGTTCCATCTTCAGTGACAGGAAACCCAGAAACATTCTGCTCGACCATCAATTTCCGAGCGCGACTGATCGAATCGTTCGGACGCAGAGAAACGGGGTCGGTGATGACGCCATTCTCGGTTCTCTTGACCTTCGCCACCTCTCGGGCCTGACGTTCGGGATCGAGATTCTTATGGATAATGCCCATCCCGCCTTCCTGAGCCAAAGCGATGGCCAGGGCGGATTCGGTCACGGTATCCATGGGGGCCGATAAAATTGGGATATTCAGGGAGATATTTCGCGTCAAACGCGTGGATGTGTCGGCCTGATTCGGGGTGAACTCGCTATAGCGAGGAATCAGGAGGACATCGTCAAACGTGATGCCTTCAAAAAGGATTTTCTGGTCCATTGGACAATAATGGGCCACGAGAAGCTGAATGTCAAACTGGACACCCATGTCCACTTTGAACTCGATTTTCGGTGCCTCCAACCAGATTGATCCTATTCGAGTATTTTATTCAGCAGCATCTTGTGCTACGGTAGTGGATTGTGCAAAATGTCTCCCTGAGGAGATCAATGGGGAGAAAGATGAATCGCCGACCGTTTTACAGGCCGGACCTTGTGTTCCTCTTTCTTCATTCTGTAGGGATGATTCGCCAATTCTGACAGCCTCGAAGCTCGTCCGGCGCATTCATCGTCAAGTGAGAACTATTCCAGGAAGGAATCACGTGCGGACGACTCGTTCCGTCGCCCGCCTCGTGGAGAAAGAAATTGCAGGAGCGCAATTGTGACGACCGCTACCACTGAACATGACAAGGCAGAATCCGAAATCGCACCACCAGTCCATCACGACAAGGGCACGGCCCCCGGTGAAGGCAAGAAGACCTTTGAGAAGATGCTCAAGGGTTGTATCAAGTTCGAAGCATCCGACTTGATCGTCAAAGTCGAACTTCCCCCTCGCATTCGCGTCCGGGGAACATTACGCAGCCTTCAGATGGACGTCTGTACCCCGGCTTTGATGTTCCAGGTGGCACGTGACATCCTCGATGACGATCAGTATCAGCACTTTCATCATCATGGACAGATCGACTTCGCGTATGACTATGACGAGGACAATCGATTTCGCATCAATCTTTTCATGGCCCGGGGCAAGCCTTCGCTGGCCTGCCGCCTGATCACGTCGAACATTCTGCCTTTCGAAAAGCTGTATCTTCCGGAAGCCATGGGCGATGTCGCCTTGGCCGCCCAGGGCCTGATCATGTTCGCCGGCGTCACGGGTTCAGGCAAGAGCACGTCGATCGCGTCGATGCTCAACTTCATCAACGAGCGAAAACGCGTTCACATCGTGACCATCGAGGATCCGATCGAGTACATCTTCAAGGACAAGAAGGCCACGATCAACCAGCGCGAGGTCGGCATCGACTGCCTCAGCTTCAACGAGGCTCTGCGGGCGCTGGTGCGGGAAAACCCGGATGTGGTGCTGATAGGCGAGATGCGCGACCACGAGACGTTCGAGGCCGCGATCCGGGCCGCCGAGACGGGCCACCTCGTCTTCGGGACCATTCACGCCTCCTCGGCGTGGCAGACGTTCGGTCGAATCTACGATCTTTTCCCGGAAGCCGAACGGTCGCAGATTCGCAAGTTGCTGGGATACAACCTCCGGGCCATCATCTATCAGAAGCTCCTGCCCACCTTGCACGAGAACATCCCCCGCATTCCGGGCCTGGAAATCCTCCTGAACACGCCGATTGTTCAGAAGTACATCCTCGAAGGTCGCGAGGCCGATTTGCTGGGGGTGATGAAGAAAAGCCGTGAAGAAGGCATGATCGACTTCAATAGCTCACTTGCACAGCTCGTCGAGGACGAGTACGTTCACCAATCCGTGGCTCTTGAGGCGACTCCCAAACCGGATGAGTTGAAAATGATCCTCAAGGGGTTCAAGTAAAGCATTTCGAGATACGAATTTATGGATTTCCAGATCTTACTGGCACAGGAAGCGGCCAGCGCATTCATGATCAGTTGGTGGAAGATGATTCTCATGATCCTGCCCTTTGCCGGGTGGGGTTGGTTGATTTCCGCCAAGGTCGATAAGGACGCTCGGCACTTTCATCTCAATCATGAACTGTGGAACAGCATCAATCTCGGGGCCGGGGTCGCGGCCCTTTGTGCGATGCTCTTCATTCCGATCTTCTGGGCCGGGTGGCCCGTCGGCGTGTTCATACTCGTGTCTCCCCTGATGATCTATCTCAAGGTCCGGAACGAAAACGTTCCTGAAGGACAGCAATTCCACATGACCGGGGCCACGCTGGCCGATCGAATGGAATTGCGGCGGGCCAAAAAAGCATCCAAGGAAGCGCTCGTCCATTTCACGAATTCTAAAGGCAAGGACATGCCTTCCCCAATGAAGGACGATCCTCATTACGCCGTCCACATGTTGACGGAAGACATCCTGACGCCCGCCATCGACGCCCGAGCAACCCGCGTCGATATCGTCGTCACGCCCAAGGGCACGCCGGTCGGTCAAATCGTGGATGGTGTCCGCCAGAAACGGGAACCGATTTCCACAGAAGATGGAGCCAAGGTCTTTGACTACATAAAGAGCATTGCCGGCTTGAACGTCGAGGAGCGACGCAAGCGACAGTTTGGCACGTGCTCCATAACCACCCCCAACGGAAAAACCAAACTCTCGATTACGGCTTCCGGATCTTCGAGCGGTTATTCGTTGCGCGTTGATTTCGATCTGGAAAACCAGATCAACAAGCCGGTCGATGCGCTGGGACTGCTGCCCTCTCAACTCGAAGTGGTTCGGGCCGTCGAGGAAATTCATGATCGACATGGCATTGTTCTCATCGGGGCCAGCCGGGGTCACGGCCTGACGACCACCTGCTATTCCATGGTGGGCCGGCACGACGCCTACATTTCAAACATCAAGACCTTGGAACGTGAAATTCAACTCCTGTTGGACGGCCCCGACCAGGTGCTCTTCGATCAGACCAACCCGGACGTCGATTACGCCACCAATCTTCAGTCCATCCTTCGCCGTGATCCCGATCTTCTTCTCACCGATGAAATCCAGGACGTTGATTCTGCCCAGATCATTGCGGAATCAGGATTGGACGGTCCACTGATTTACGTGCCTCAGGTTCAATCCTCGATCATCGATCAGATTCGCATCTGGGTGAAGCTCGTCGGGGATGTGCAGTTGGCAACCAAGTGTTTGAGAATGGTGATCAACCAACGCCTACTCCGTACCCTGTGCGCGAACTGTCGCCAACCCTACAAACCCACGCCAGAACAGCTCAAGAAGCTCAATCTTCCCGCCGCCAAAGTGACGGAGTTGTTCAAGGCCGGCGGCAAAATCGAGATCAAGGGCAAAATCGAAGGATGTCCGATCTGTGCCGGCACCGGGTACATGGGACAAACCGGCGTCTTCGAAATCCTCAGCATCACTCCTGAAATCCGAAAAATCCTCGGCACGGGCGACCTCAAGGCCGCATTGGCCCACGCCAGGCGGAACAAAATGATTTTCCTCCAGGAGGCGGCGCTCAATAAAGTCGTCAACGGAGTTTCCACCATCGAAGAGGTGATCCGAATCTCGGCTCCCAAGAAGAAGCCCGGCGTGGCAAGTGAAAAACGGTGACAACCCCTTGATCATCCCGCCACGACACTTTTTCACGGTTTTCCTGAACCTCATGCCTTATCGCGCATTCAACAGAGCATGGAGTCCCTGACATGTTCATTCTCATGAATTTGTTCGTTGTCTTTGGTGTTGGCTTGATCGCTTATTGGTGGGCCAATCAAGGGCTCTTCAGCGCCATCCTGCATCTCATTTGCGTCATCGGCGCTGGCGTGATTGCGCTGGCATTCTGGGAACCCCTCATGTACTTGATTTTGAGGGGCAACGGCTTCGACAATTACGCATGGGGATTCATACTCATCATTCTGTTCACCGTCAGTCTGCTGCTCTTGAGACTCACGATGGACACTGTCGTGGGCGCGAACGTCAAACTGCCAACCTGGGCCAATCTCGTCTTCGGTGCACCCGTCGGTGCCGCCGCAGGCATCCTGACGATGGGCATGTTCGTGATCGGTGCCGGGTTCATCCAGTCGGTCAAAGCTCCCTTCGGGTATTCCCCGGTCCATCGGAGTGCCCGTACGGGTAATATCGAAGCGGAAGGCAAGAAGCTCTGGATCCCCGTCGACATGCTCACCAGTGAATTCTTCAGCTGGCTCAGCGTCACGTCATTGCAGACCTCAACCCCGATGCGGCATGTCCAGCCTGAACTCTGGAAGCAGGCCTCCCTGGTTCGCGACACCTACAACAAGGGATTGGCTCAGCTCTCGCTCTTGCCCAAGGCGGCGAAGGTTCAGAACGTCTTTTATTGCCCCGACACCAACCAATACGCCATCGCCGTCAGCTTTGAGGCAAAGGCGAGGGACTTCGGTTCGATGCTGTCGCTATCAAGAGCCCAGATCCGTTTGATCGAGGAGATGAAAGGCGGAACGGACAAACCCGAGGTGCTGTATCCGGATTCCTGGAGGCAATCGACCGGGTATTACCAGTACGACGATGTGAGCCATTACCTCACCAGTGAATCGGGGCAGCAATCATCGGACGCGGTGCTCTTTTTCCCGGGCGGGAATACGGGGGGCAACGTCAAGTACCTCCAGATTCGCAACACACGCTATCGCATCAATCGCATCGAGGATGTCTCCCCTTCAAGAATCGAAAGCCTCAAGGGTTCAGGAAGCTCCTCAAGAAGTACTATCCCGGAATCGACCGTTTCCCTGGGCGGGAACATCGACTCCGTCCTGAGGCTTTCTGCCGATCCCCGTCCCATCCGGGCCGGGCGGAACATGGGTATCGGGACGCTCGTCTTGTCGGAGGACTTCAAGTTCTACAGTGGCGAGCACACGTTCCCCTCGAGAACCGATCGCGTCTCGTCCAAGCTTGCAATCGATGGACTGTACGAGCTTCCGGGCACTCGCATCATCCAGTTGACCGTGACGCGTGGAGGTCCGGCGGACCTCTATGGCATTGCCTTGATCCAGGCGGGCGAGAACGCTGACATCATCCTGATCGACAGTCAAGACCGGCAATACTGGCCCATGGGTTACATCCACGAAACTGGTGAGGACGTCAAGCTTTTTCTCGCCCCCACGGAATACGTCAAGACGATCGCTCAGCTTCCAATGCTCCCATCCAGCGGGACGCACACGCTCAGGCTCCTTTTCGTGGTGACGGAAAACGCCACGGTCACGCGTCTGCAGCTTGGCACCATCACCATCGGCACGTGCAACATGAAGGCCGTACCCGACACCGGATGACTCACCAACACGTCACGTGTTCTTGAGTGCGGCTTCCGATTCCTGCTTCAACATGCGCTCAATGTAATTGATGTCGAACGTCGCCTCGACGAACTCGGGTTGCACCAGGATCCGGCGATGCAGCGGAATCGTGGTCTTGAGAGGGCCGATCCGAAATTCATCCAATGCCACCTTCATCTTGGCGATGGCTTCGGCGCGATCACGTCCATGCACGATGAGCTTGCCGATCATCGAATCGTAGTTGGGCGGAATTCGATACCCGGGGCGAACATGGCTGTCCACCCGCACGCCCATGCCTCCGGGGGTCGAGAACGTTTCGATCATGCCCGGCTGGGGCATGAAATTACGATCAGGATCCTCCGCGTTGATGCGGCACTCGATGGCGTGCCCACGTACGACGATATCTCGTTGCTCGTAAGGCAATTTTTCGCCCGCCGCGACGAGAATGGACAACTTCAGGATGTCCACGCCGGTGATCATCTCCGTGACCGGATGTTCGACTTGCACACGAGTATTGACTTCGAGCATGTAGAAGTTCTGATCATTATCCATCAGAAATTCGACGGTCGCCGCCCCGGAGTAGTTGGCGCGCCGGATCAGATCGGCGGCCGTGGCGGCAACTTTTTCGATGATGGCGGGATCGACGCCCGGGGCGGGCCCTTCCTCGATCAGCTTCTGATGCCTTCGTTGCGAGGTGCAATCCCGGGTGTAGAGATGAATGGCGTTGCCATGCTTGTCGCCGATGACCTGAAACTCGACGTGCCGTGCCGCCTCAAGAAATTTCTCGATGAAGACGGCGCCATTGCCGAAGGCTGCCTCGGCCTCCTGCTGG